>CAZYQJ010000399.1:0-3721 GCA_964649925.1 uncultured Litorilinea sp. | reverse complement strand
CACCCTGTATCGCACCAGGCAAGAGCCAGCCCCCCACCAAACGCATCGTAAGCAATGCGTGGCCGCCCCAACTTATCCAGCACCAGGTCAGCATTCTGCCCGTGATACTTGGGCAACTCCAGATCGCGCACCTGCCAGTCGTTCTGCCCAACATACCGGCAGTTGATATTGCACCAGAGGTAATAGAGCCGGTTCGCCTGATAAGCCGGGTCTGGATAGTCGCCGGAATAGAAGATCATGCGCGGTCGCCCCTGGTCATCGACGCGCAGACTGAAGCGGGCGCTGCCGTGAATGTCGGCCATAAAGATGCCATCCCAGTTGGACGGAACCAGACAGTCGGCATCGCAGGCTAAGTAGAGCAACCGCATGATAATGTCTTCCGTGTCATCGAAGAAGAAGAAGGCGGCACGCGGTTGGCCGGTTGGGCTGAATGCCAACGACGGCGTGTCCAGCATGTAGGGCGAGATCTTGACTTCGGTCCAGTTGGCGGCATCGCTGCATAGATCGGCTGGGTTCTTGAGGCAGGTCGCATAGAAGGTGCCGTTGTGGTTGATGCCTTGGCTGCCGTCGGTGTAGAAGAAGGCAGGGTGGCCGTTGGGGTCAAGCGCAAAGTAACGAAAGGCATAGTCCCAGCGGTCAAGGTCAATGAGGTTAGCCGTCACGAGCGGCGAAACCGTCCAATGGTCCGTAGCCGTGCAGGTGTCGTTGCAGGCGGCGTAGGTGTAATGGTTGATCGCGCTGTCATTGGCCGGGCTGCTGAAGATCAACAGGCGCGGATGACCTGCCGGGTCAAGCGCAATGCGCACGTCCATTGCCCAGCCTTCCACCGTCAAACTAGTGCGCGTCCATTGTCCGGCGTGAGCGCAGTTGGCGGCGCAATATGCATAGTAGGCAGGACGCTCGCCGTTATCCAGACCCGTGCGGATCGCATAGGCCACATGCACACCGCCCTGGTCGTCAACAGCCAAATTGGTGCCGCGCGTGTGCAGCACACTGCCATCCGGGTTGGTGCCAAATGGCAGCCATGTCGCGCCGGTTTGAGGCTCAGGCTCCTCGTCAGCTACGGTCACAGTTGCCTTTGCTGTCGTCGTACCGGAGGAATTGCTGGCCGTCAACGTGTATTCTGTGGTGACAGTGGGGTTCACATTTGTCTGTGTGCCCGTCACCGTACCCACACCAGGATTGAGGCTCAGGGTGGTGGCGCCGGTCACGCTCCAGGACAACATGCTTGTGCCGCCCGGCTGAATGGCCGGTGGATTGGCGGTGAAACTGCGGATCACGGGCCGCGCATCGCCCGGATTGAGCACCAGCGGTAGATAGACGGATATCGGGGAAGCTGCCAACACGTTCCCCTGCGTGATCAGAAGCAGTGCCGTCATAGCCAGAAGCCAGGCGATGGCGCTTTTGCTGCGTTTCATTCTGCTTTTCTCCTCTGCGCTCCAAAAGAGCACGAGACCAGCCGTGTGTATCTTATGGCTCGAGCCATAAGATACACACGGACAAAGCTTCATGTAATGTCCAAATACGACATCAGAAATCGGCCTGAGTTCACCCCATACAGGGTTCGGAATTGATCGACGGTGGCGTCCGCAGCCAGCGGTTTCACCATAAACACGTTCCAGTCTTGCTGCGCCGCCTGAAAGCCCGCCCGCACAAAAGCGGCCGTATCGCCGGGGCGATCCACCCTCACCCAAACATAGGTCGTGTCCACTTCTCGCACTACGGCTGCCACGGCAGCGACGGGATCGATCTGGGGACGCAAGGTCAAGTTGTCGATCCTGAGGACGGATTTGGGCTGTGAGCTGATTGCGTACCCCACCGTCTCCGCTTGCTGCCACAGGAGCCAGAGGGTCTTCGTCTTAAATACCCCCTGTTCGTCCAGCGATGGAAAGAACGGGAGGTGACGCCGGGCAAAGCCGAGCGAGCTTGCAGCAACTTGTTCAAACAGCCGGTCTGCCAGTGCCAATCGTGCGGGACTGGCAGGGCTTGCGCAGTGGCGAGAACTTGGCGACCCCAGCGCGATCGCGATGGGTCTCAATTACATTACCCCGACCGCCATCCGGTTGGGCCGGTTGGACGAGGCGCAAGCTTTTCTGGAAGAGAGCCTCGATCTCCTGACGCACGTGGGGGACCGCTGGGGAATGGGTACGGCCTATCGCCTCTTGGGTCTCACGGCGCTGGCCCAGGGCGACACTGGTCTCGCCCTAGCCCATATTCGCCATTCCCTGGAGTTTTTCCACGGATATATCATGGGGTGGGACATTGCACGGTCGCTCAGCTATTTGGGCCAGGCGACCCTTGCGGCGGGTGATGCTGGCGAAGCGCAACGTATCCTCCGCGAAGCCTTCCAGGTGGCAAAGGAAGCACAGGCACGCCCCATCATGCTGGATGTGATTGTTACACTCGCACAACTGCAGATGCAGGCAGCGAACGCCGAACATGCGTTGGGGCTCGCGCTACTGGTGCTGGACCACCCTGCCAGCACGTACGAGGCAAAGGAGCGTGCCGGTCGGGTATGTGCTGAAGCAAGCGTGCACCTGACAGCTTCTCAGGCGCTTGCAGCCAGACAATGGGCGGAGTGCCACCCCCTTGAGACAGTAACTCTGTCTGCACCGGGTCATTGCTCGCCGTGGAGTTAGCGGGCCTGCTGGAGGTGGCCAACTGGTAGGGGCACACAGCGACATCAACTAGATTGTGGATGCCCGCAGCGCTGAGTCCTTGGCGCAGCCGCGCGGCCAGAGCGATTCCCAGTAACTCATTCACGCGTACAGTAACGCCGCTGAACTCTACTACTATATGCGCGATGGGGCGCGGGTCTATCGGCTGGGCTTGGAACGCTTCGCCCTCAGTGTACAGCACGACCTTACGGGCTTTACACACCAGGCTAGGCTGTGGGTCGCCTGGGCGCGGCTGTACCAGGGAAAGGATGACACGGATAGATCGGCTGTCGAGGCTACGGTAGCGGAGAAACGGCGCAGTGACTACTGGATCGATCAAACGCTGTGGCGTTCTATCCTCGCTGAGATCCTCGCCGTGCGCGGTGATGTGCCGGGTGCATTGCAGGAGGTAGAGGAGGCTCTGGCCTATGCCGATGAGTCTGGCAGCGCCTTCTGGCTCACCCATCTCTGGACCCTAAAGGGCGATCTGCTGCAGCGGCTGCATGTCCCGGTAGTCGAGATCGAAACGTGCTATTATCAGGCACTGGACCTGGCGCAGCAGCAGGAGGCTAAGTCGCTGGAGTTGCGCGCGGCTCTCGCCCTGCCGGTGCCATAGACGCGCCAGGGCGAGAGCCAGGATGCCCGCCGGCTTTTGAGCGGCGTCTATGCCTGGTTCGGCGAGGGCTTTGACACCCCGGATCTGGTAGCGGCCAAGCACCTGCTCGATCGGCTGTAGCCCTGTGCGCGACAGATCCCCATCCCTGTAAAGCACTTCGCAACCTAAAGGGAGTGCATTAAGACAGGCGGAATTACGCGCCCTATCGCTAACCGTCCGCCACGGGTGGGGATTTCCTCGCCCGGCATCCCCGCTGTACCTAAGGCCAGGTAGACCCGGTCGCAGTGACGCAAGAACAGAGGAGCTCTGCGCCAGTTGATGCGCTCCGTCATCATGCCAGGCCGCGGCGAGCGAGTTGCGCTGCCACAGCCCGACCCGCTCTACTAGACCATCCCAAACGGCGGGATGACGCTTTCGTGGAGCAAGGCTCAAGTCCTGAGATACCACC
>CAZYQJ010000398.1:0-5553 GCA_964649925.1 uncultured Litorilinea sp. | reverse complement strand
TAATAGACCTGGGTGTCTTCGGCCTGGATGATGGCGCTGTTCTGATCGGCGCGCTCGGCGGCGCGGGCGACATCGGCAGCCAGTTCGCGTTCCTGCTCTTGGCGAACCAGGGCGCGGCGGTCAGGCGGTGCGAATTCCAGTTCTTGTTTGCGGATCCACTGCTTGAAGCTGTAGGCCAGGTCGCCGGGCACAGCGGTTTGCGCCATAGTCACCAGGGTGGATGTGCTCAACAAGACGAGCGCCAGCATGACGATCATGGGCGCGAGCCGCAGGGATCGGTTGCTAAAGATCGATTGGAATCCATCCAGCAAGCGTTCCCACAACCCGGTGCGGCGCGCGGTTCTGCGCCGGGGGGCGCTGCGGCGCGCGGGTGCGGGTTGGGGGGTGACTACTGGCGTCTGTGCCGCCGCGTGATTGCGTTCTTCGCGCATCTGCGCCGCCGCCGCCAGGAAATTCTGTTTGGCCGCGGCGCGCCGCGCTGGCGTTGGTTGGGGCACAGGGGCCTGGCCCACTTCCTGCGCGACCTGCACAATGGAAAGCATATCAAATAGATCATCCCGCATGTCCGCAGGGTAGGACGCGAGAATCTTGTCCAGCGCCTCGCCCGCTTCCAAGCGGCCGACAGCCTCGGCAAAGATATCGTCCGGATTAACGTGCGGTACCCTGTGATTCCGATTCATAGGACTACTCTCGAACTTTCCGGTTGAGCTCGGTTTGATCTCGCATCCAGCAATAACGGTTTACTCAACACGACAGAGACGGTATTTACAAACGCAGGTAGGCTGCGCATTTCATGCATCTTCACGCCGTTATGGACTTTCTTCACGAACCAACAACTGGCGCAAGGTGGCGACGGCACGATGTTGTAGGGCTTTGACAGCGCCTTCGGTTTTGTCCATCATCTCGGCGATTTCGCTAAAGCTATAGCCCTCCAGAAAGCGCAGGCTGATCACCTGGGCCTGGTCGTCGGTCAGGCGGCGAATGGCCGCCCGGAGGGCTTCTCCATCCAGCGCGATCTCGGCGGCGCGTACAGGGCTGACGCCCATATCGGCCATGGCCGGCGCATCGTCCAACGAGATCTGTTTCTGGCGGTCGCGTGTACGATAGTGATCGATGACCAGATTATGGGCGATGCGGTAGAGCCATCCTGAAAACGAACTGCGCCAGGCGCGCTCGTTATGGATAGCTTCCAGCATTTTTAAGAACACTTGCGCCGTTAAATCTTCGGACAGCGCCTGGTCACTGGTGCGCCGATAGATGTAGTTGTAAATCTTCAACTCATACCGGTCGTACAGTTCGCTTAACGCTGCTTCGTCGAGTTCAACGGCCTGTGTGAGTAGCTCCTCTTCCGTGCAGTCCCTTAGCAATTTCCGCTCATCAGTTAAACTATCGTGCGAAGGCCCTCTGTGCATCATGACGATTGAATCTCAAAAAAAATACGGCCATCTTTCGCCATGCAGGTCGAATGACGAAGTGGCCGCGTACCAGATTGGAAGGCGGTCCGCTGTCGCGTGGCGTTGTGCATCAGCCTTGCGCGGGGCGGTTGTCGCTGGGGTTGACGATCTTTTTGCCGTGTTCGGCATCGGGGTGAGATGTCCGCCAGTAGACTTCATAGATGCGCTGTAGTGCTGAGACATTGGTAAAGATGGCCATGATCCACAGAACGGGCAGCATCCATCCGGTCAAGAGGCCGATGATCAAGAGAACGATCCGTTCGGGACGCTGCAACAGGCCCACTTTACAGTCGATGTTGAGCGCTTCGGCGCGGGCACGCGTATAGCTCACCATGAGCGAACCAACTAAGATGACAAAGACAAGCACCAGTTCAGTGCGGGTGGATGGCTGGCCTGAGTAGTAGATGGCCAGCGCCAGAAAGGTGACGCTCTCTGAGTAGCGGTCGAGCGTGCTGTCGAGAAAGGCGCCGAAGGTGCTGGATTGGCCGGTGGCGCGTGCCAGCGACCCGTCAAGCATATCGAACAAGGCTGCGACCAGAAGCACCAGTGCGCCGATACGGAAAAATCCGGTTGCCAGGAGCAGCGCGGTCAGTACGGTTAAGATGAAGCCGGTGTAGGTCAGGGCATTGGGGGTGACGCCGGTATGTCCCAGCCAGCCCACCAAGCGGCCTATCGGTTCGGCAAAGAGCTTGCGGCCATACTCGGAAAACATGAATTGATCCCTACCCCTCTGGGGCGATAGGTCGGATACGCGGTGTCCGCATCCCGTGGAGTCCAGGGCACAGAGCACCTCGTACAATCCTCAGCATGAGTACCTGCCGGGACGGATGCCATGGCTGCAAACAGGAGCAGGCGATGCGTACAGTGTACACGCGGCCATTGGCTTCGTCAAGCAAACGGGCAGGCGGCGAAGAGCAGGCGGTCTTCTCCTCTCGCCGTGAAGCAAGAGGAAAAGACCGCCGATTACAGGGATGTCTGCGCTAGAGATTCGGGTGATCGGCTACTTGAGTGACAGCGGCAGCACGAGTTGAGACCGTGCGCACATGGTCGAGACCGGCAGGGCAAAGACGTTTTCGGGGGGTGTCCCTGCCGATGTGTCTGCCACCAACACCAGCACCGCCTGTCGCAAGCCATATTCAGCAGGCAAGCTGCTTGTGTCAAATTCAAAGCGGATGTCGGACGGAACCGCCGTCTGATTCGAACTGACACTGGTGACCCAGTTGATGGCCGGATCGATGGGCCATGCTGTGCTCAACACAGCCGAAGCCGACACGTCGCCGCCTGCAGGCAGGCCAGCGGGGATGCCGGTGGCAAAGGTGCGGGTGTTGCCCTGGGCATCGTAGAGGATGATATCCCCGTTGTCGGCGATTTCAGCTCCGGCGACGGCATCGGCCAGGTTCGCTGCAGTCACTTCCTCGCTCGCCGCTGCGGCTTGACTGGGCAGGGCGACCAGCGCGGCGCGGTAGTTGAGACCGACCGTGCCGCCGACACGCACCGTGATGACATCGGATATGCTCCCTGCATTGGGTTCACCGCAGGGATAGGTGACGTGGGCCGCGCCCACCGCGCCGAAACTGATCACGGCTGGCGTTACGGTGAGTTCGACCTCAATGGTCACCGGTGAGTTGAGCACGCCAGGGGCGTTGATCGTGAACTGGGAGATGTAGGTTCCGATCGGCAGCGACGTGGCATTAAAGCGGACATTGATGGTAGCCGGGGTCGTGGCAACGGCAGGGGTGATGGTCATCCAGGGAGCATCGCCAGGCTTGAACACCTGGAAGGTGACCGGGTCGGGGGTCGTGATGTTCTGGATATCGACGGCGAAATCGCCGCTGACCGTGCCCACCGGCACACTGGCTTCGATACGGGTTCGGCTGACGCCAAATGTTGGCCCTTCAATGTAGCCAGCAGCATCAAGGTTGCCTGCCCGGATCGTCCTTTGGTTGGTGTTGACACGGTGTTCGACAATGGTGCTGTCGCCCATGCTTTCGTCGGGGCGAGTGTAGATGCGGATGCGATCATCGCGCATGATGACGATCTCGTCTTTGCCGTCGCCGTCGACATCCGCGCCGACACCGGCCAGGTAGCCGTTGTCCTCATCCAATGACTTCTCGATGGGGTCGTCCTCAAAGAGGCTGTCGTCGCTGCCCCATTCGTCGCGCATGATGAGGCGCGCGCCGTCCTCATGAGGATGTTTGCGCAGGAACCAGACTTCTTGATCGCCGTTGCCCGTGATGTCTGCCAGGAAGACGACCTCCGGTTTGGGGGCAAACGCCCAGGTTTCGTCCTCTACCAGTTCATATTCGCCGTCTACTCTACGCATCTCATAGACGATGAGGCTGTTTTCGGTGGGGGATGCGGTGGATCGGATCAGTGCGATCTCCTCCGGGCCACCTGCGATGATCTGACCTATGGCGACTTCGCGCAGTTCTTGTGTGGTGCTGCTCTTGTCCTCGGCGACTTCCCAATTCCGGTCGACGCGGAAGACATCCATGCGCGAGCGGCTACTGTCTTTGTCGACCAGGACCAACTCGTCGGCCGGGCTCTCATCTCTGTAGATATTCCCGGCAGCGCCAAAGGAATAGCGTTGGTTAAAGTCGCCTTGTGTATGCTGTTCCCAGTCACGACCGGTCGGGTTGCCGTCGGATCCACGGCTGGCCGCCTTCATGATGCGGACGTGGGTGTAGTTGGCGGAATCCTGCCAGCCGATCGCCAACTCGTCCCCAGGGATGCCGTCGTCGAAGTTGCCTGCAACGATAAACTGGATTTCTCCTGATTCCGGGGTGGATTCATACAGGATGTCCCAGGGAATACCGTTGGGGGTTTTGCGGTCTGGATTGGTCGCGCCGCGGGCGACGACGGGATCGAAGATCGTCCATTGGAAGTCGCTGCCCACCTGGCGCAGCGCGGCGATCTCCATGTCGCCATCGTTGTTGAAGTCGCCCAGGTCTATATATCCCCACCCGCCGCTTGGGCTGGACCAGTCGACGGTGGGGTTGCCGGGCAGGTCGGGGTTGGTTTCCCGGTCATAGACGCGAATTCTGCCCTCATTGTCGAGAAAGACGATCTCTTCGCTTGGTTCGGCGTTGGGGGCAGTGGTGGCAGCCTGGGCTGTTTGCGGGGTAACACCCAGCCCGATCACCTGGGATAACAGCAGCGCGGCCAGCAGCCAGAGCGAGCCGCGGCGGCGCATACGAGGTGTGATAGCCATCGAGTTATATCTCCTTGAACTATACCGTTGTCCCAATCTCACTGCAGTATCCTGTAACATTGATCATTTCTTTCATTGTGCGGTATTCTATGGAGAGACTGGACCAAGCCCACTATACCGCAGACCGTGCCAATCAGGTGAATTGGGGGGAATGCCATTCCGGCTGACATAGAGGCGCGCTCCCCAGCCGTGGGCAAATGACATTTAGCCACTGTGTATCCATTGAAGCCATATCGCTGTTCATCCAGTGTACAAACGACGCTACCAGGAGGTTGGTTATGAAGTCTCCCCTTCGCGTGGCTGTGACCGGCGCTGCCGGAAACATCGGCTACGCTATTCTTTTTCGCATTGCCAATGGTGATCTCTTTGGTCCAGAACAACCGGTCATTCTCCACATGCTGGAAATCACGCCCGCCATGAAGGCATTGGAGGGCGTGGCGATGGAATTGGATGACTGTGCCTTCCCCCTGCTGCACGATATGGTGCTTTCGGATGATGCCAACACAGCCTTTGACGGGGTAAACTGGGCGCTGTTGATCGGCGCGCGCCCGCGAGCAAAAGGGATGGAACGCAAGGATTTGTTGGATGCCAACGGCGCGATCTTTAAGCCCCAGGGTGAGGCGCTGAACCGGCGCGCGGCATCGGATGTCCGGGTGTTGGTGGTGGGCAACCCGGCCAACACCAACTGCCTGATCGCGATGCGGAATGCGCCCGACATCCCCAACGAACGCTTTACCGCCATGACGCGATTGGACCACAACCGGGCGGCCAGCCAGTTGGCGCAGAAGGCCGGTGTGCCGGTCAGCGATGTGAAGAAGGTGACGATCTGGGGCAATCACAGTTCGACTCAATATCCTGACGCCTATCACGCCGAGATCGGCGGCAGAC
>CAZYQJ010000397.1:0-5559 GCA_964649925.1 uncultured Litorilinea sp. | reverse complement strand
CAGCCCTGCCGATGCGCCATGAACCATCAACCCGGCAACCGCGCTCCAAAACGGCATCCCCCCCGGCAGCAACGCCAGATAGGTCATGGCGGATGTTTGCCCGATAAAGCCCACCAGCACAGAGCGGCGGCTCCCGCCACCGGCCACATTCCCGGCAATCCGCACCGTCGACAGCAGCGCCCCGGCGTGCATCATCATCGCAAAGCCGGTTCCAGTCCCCCCCACTCCATAGATATCGGTCAGATAGAGTGGGATCAAAAAACTTTCGCTGCTCATCAGGAACATACGCAGCCCGGCGGCCAGCGAAGCCCGTCCAAAGTTGGGCACACGAAAGAGGTTCAGGGGGATCAGCGGGTAGGCGCAGCGCCGCTCCCATCCGAAAAAGAGCGCAACCACCCCGACCATGGCCAGGGCCAACCGCCAATCACGCAGCGGTTCCACCCCCGTCAGCGACCGGCTGGAGAGGTACGCCACCAGCAGCACAATGGCCGCGCTCAACAGCCCCATGCCCAGCCAGTCAAAGTGACGCAGAAAGCCCGGTTGCGGCTCCGGGGCCAATTTGGGAACCCAGCGGCGCACGACATAGAAAGCGATCAGCGAAGCCAGCAGGCCCGGCCAGAAGATGCTCTGCCAGCCCCACTGGTCCACCAGAAACCCGGCCAAAAACGGGCCAAACATACTCGTCGCCGGGCCGGTCGAACTCCAGATCCCCATCGCCTTGCCCCGTTCGGCGCTAGGGAACGATTCGGAGATAATGGCAATGCACAGGGGGTTGACCCCAGCCGTGCCCATCCCCTGTACCACCCGGCCCAGAAGCAGCAGGCCCATGCTCTGCGCCAGGAGACAGATGCCCGTGCCCGCCGCAAACAGGATGATGCCAATGGTAAAGAGACGCCGCTTGCCCAGCCCATCCCCCAGCCGCCCATACAGCGGCATAAACATCACAAAGGGCAGCGTGTAGGCGGTGACCAGCCACGCCATCGCGTCCGCTTCGGCGACAAAGTCATCCCGGATCAAGGGCAACGCCACGCCAAACATCGACAGATTGAGAATCGTCATCCCCGTCGGGACCATCAGCCCAATCAGGACGGCGCGCAGTTCCCAAGGCTTGATTGCAGTGGATTCGGCAGGTGGACGGGGAGACTGGGCGTGTGGCTGAACAGAGGGTTCTACTGGCCGGACATGCATAAATACGTTTCAATGTGGGCGGCAGATGCCGCGGTGGATGGAATGCCAAAAAACCGTTTGACTATAGCACGCCTCCCCCTACGTGCCAAGCATCGCGCGCCCAAAGATGGCCGCTCGCACCCGCAACCACACCTCAAAACTCACTGACCCGCCTAGAATGAGGAATCCATGGACCGCATTGCTGCGCTCGAAATCTTTCCCCTGCGTATCCCGCGCGATACCCCCTATCTTGGCCCGCTGGAAGCAGGCGTCACCGTCAGCCCGCATGGCTATTTTGTACGGCCCGGCAACCAGACCGTCTACAGCGTCGACGACCATTCGGTGCTGGTCAAAATCACCACAGACCAGGGCCGGGTGGGCTGGGGCGAGAGCTTTGGCGTGGTCGCGCCCAGGGTGATCCAGACCATCGCCGACGAGTTGATGGCCCCGCACGTCATCGGTCGCGACCCGCACGACGGGCTGGCGATTGTGGAGGACATCTACAACGCCATGCGCGTGCGCGGCTTCTTCGGCGGTTTCTACGTCGATGCCCTGGCCGGGATTGACATTGCCCTTTGGGACCTGCGCGGCAAACTGACACAGTTGCCCATCTGCAAGCTGCTCGGCGCACAACGCCATGACCGGCTGCCCGTCTATGTCTCGGGCCTGCCGCGCGCCACGCTCGCCGAACGCGCCGCGCTGGCGAAGGAGTGGATCGATAAAGGCTTTGGCGCAGTCAAATTCGCGGCAGCGGTGGCAAACGAAGGCGAACTGGCTGAAATGCGCGCCCTGCGCGAGACGCTTGGCCCCGGCCCGCAGATCCTGGCCGACTTCCACTGGCGTTACACCGACCAGGAAGCGATCAAACTCATCAGTCAGTTGGAACCGTATGACCTGGCCGTCGCCGAAGCGCCGGTGCAGTCCGAGGATATGGACGGGCAGGCGCGCGTCGCCGCCGCGGTCAAGACGCCTGTCGCCATCGGCGAAGAACTGCGTACCGTCTACGAATACCGCCCGCGTTTTGTGCGCCGCTGCATGAGCATCATCCAGCCCGAAATGGCGCACATGGGCATCACCCACTTCTGGCACGTCTGCCAGATGGCGCAGACCTTCCACTGCCGCGTCATGCCCCACGCCACCATCGGC
The DNA here is from genome assembly GCA_964649925.1 of uncultured Litorilinea sp. GTDB lineage: Bacteria > Chloroflexota > Anaerolineae > Caldilineales > Caldilineaceae > QEUY01. Next base: position 3,246 of record CAZYQJ010000397.1, on the reverse strand, counting down.
ATTGGCATCGCCCAGGCGGCCAGCCTCCAGGTGTCGGCAGCCCTGGCGAACTTCGCCATGCACGAATATCAGCACTCTATTTTTGACCGCAACCTACAGTTCATCGAGGGGAACATGCGCTGTGAGGCGGGCTACTTCTATCTGCCCGATGGGCCGGGGCTGGGGGTCGAGCCGTCCCCCGCAATCTTTGACCATGTGATGCAGGCATAGCCTACGCCACCCGGTTGATCAGCGGCTCCCCGGCCAGGATACGGCGGATGTTGGTCCATCCGGCAGCGCGCCCACCGCGGGTCGTGGAGGCGGCGGTATGCGGGGTCAACAGCACATTGGCGGCAGGGTCGCGCGCCAATGCCACCAGCGGGTTGTCGGCGCGCAGCGGTTCCCATTCAAACGTATCCAGCGCCGCGCCGCCCACCTGCCCCTGACGGATAGCCTCAGCCAGCGCGGCCTCGTCGATCACGCTCCCGCTGCCGCAGTGGACGACAAACACGCCGCGCTTCATGGCGGCAAAGGTCGCCGCGTTGATCGACAGGTCGGTCTGCGGCGAATAGGGCAGCAGCACACAGACAAAATCACTCTCCGCCACGATTACATCGGGCGCGGCGTAGGTGATCCCCAGTGCGGCCTCGGCTGCGGGCGGCAGTTGTCGCCGCTTGTAATAGAACACACGGCCCGGCACAAAGGGCTGCAGCCGCCGCGCCAACTCCGCGCCGATCTCGCCAAAGCCAAGGATGCCCACCGTCTGCCCGTAGATGCCGCCAATATTTGTGCGTCCCGACCAGTTGTAGGCAAAGGTATTTTCATCTGTGCGGCGGCTGGGCCGCCCCCAGTCGCCCGCGGCCTGGGCGATGCCGCTCACCTCCGGCAGCCGTTTCGCCAGCGCCAGCATCTGCATCAGAATTTGCTGGGCGGCCATTTGGCTGCCCATCCCCGGCCAGATACAGACGGGACCCCCCGCGGCGCGCGCCGCGTCCAGGTCGATGTCATAGGCTAACGACCCCAGCCGCTGGATCAGCCGCAAGCGCGGCGCAGCCGCGATCATCTCGGCGTCAATCTCCCCGCTGCGTTCGCTCACCAGAAATGCCGCATCGGCCAGTTCGGCTATCACCCGCTCGCGCGGCGGGCGGCGCAGCATCACCACCTCCACGCCGGCGGGCGCGGCGGCACGCGCCGCCTCCTGGTGGTGCGCGCTGCGGTCCGTCAAAAACACCACCTTCTGTGTATGGCCCATGTCTTAATGCACCGTCCAGCCGCCGTCAATCGTGATACCCGCGCCCGTCACAAAACTGGAGGCATCGCTCGCCAAAAAGACCGCCAGCCCCTGGATTTCCTCCAGTTCCCCCCACCGGCCCATGGGGATCTTGGCGATAAACTCCTGGTACACCACCGGGTCATTCTTGATGGGCAGGTTCATCTCGGTCGCAAACGGCCCTGGCAGCATACAGTTGACCGTGATGCCATAGGCCGCCCACTCCAAGGCCAGCACGCGCGTCATCTGCAAGATCGCGCCCTTGGCGCTACAGTAGGGGGTGCGGCCCGGCAGGGCGATGATCGACAGCGTCGAGCCGATGTTGATCACCCGTCCATAGCGCCGCGCCTTCATATGCCCGGCCAGGGAGCGGCACATCAGCCATGGCCCGTTGACGTTGATGGCCTGCACTTCTAGGAACTGGTCAAAGGTCAATTCCTCGATGGGGCCGCGCGTGTTGATGCCCGCATTGTTGACCAGGATATCCACCTGCCCAAAGTCGCCCAACACCTGCCCCACCAGCGTTTCCACCTGGTCGGGCTGGGTCACGTCACAGCCATAGCCGCGACAGGGACTGCCCGTAGCCTCGGCGATAGCCTGCGCTTCGGCGGCGGCCTGGTCGGCGTGACGGCTGATGACCGCGACCTGCGCCCCGGCCTCAGCCAGCCCTTCGGCCATCGTGCGGCCCAATCCCTTCGTGGCCCCCGTGACCAACGCCACCCGCCCATCCAGGCGAAATCGATCCAAAACACCCATGTATGCATGCTCCTTGTCATCATGACGGGGCGCAGCCGCGCCGCCAGGGTATTCAGAGGGGAGGATGGGCGCAAGTTGCACCCACAGCAGGTCATTCTACCTACAAGCCCCCCGTCCTGCAATGTCGCGGCCTATTCAGCCGGGCGCGCTTTCGGGCTTGCACGCACCCCTGGCGCACCGTATAATTCGGCCCACGACGTCGTCACGGAGCCTATGCCCCGATCAGGAGCCTATGAGCAAGCACATCCTGCACCTTCATCTCGGCAAAGACGCCACGCCCAGCGAAGCCACAGCCCGCTTCTTGGGCGAGACCTTCACCATTCGCAGCATCGGCACCGGCGGCGACATCGAGAGTGCCGAACAGCTGGCCCGCGCCGCCGACGCCGACCCGCAGGTCGATGCCATCGCGCTGGACGGCTTTGCCACCGAACTGAGCGTAGGCCGCGCCAAGATCAAACACATCTACGCCGACCGGCTGGAGGCGGCATCTACGGCCACGCCGCTGGTGACGGGCAGCGGCATACGCGGGGCCTTTGAGCGCTGGGCCGTCCGGCTGGCCAACGATGCCGAACCTGGCATCTTTACACGCAAACGCGTGCTGCTGGCCCCCGGTCTCAACCACAACGGGCTGGCGGACGGGCTGGCCGCCTTTACTGATCAGCGGCGCTATGCCGAACCCGTCTTTTACTGGAATCTGCCCAGCCCTGCCACCAATGAAGCCGCATTCCGCCAGTTGGCCCCGCGCATCCTCGACGTAGTGCATGACAAACCGTTCCGCCGCATCTTTCCGCAGGCGGGCATCCCCGGCGAGCAGCGGTCGGCAGCTCCCTTCGAATGGGCGCAGATCATCGCCGGAGACATTCCGGCCATCCGCCGCTATGCGCCCGCCTCGCTAGCCGAGAAGATCATCCTGGGCGAATGCGCCACGGTGGAGGACGAAGCCGACCTGCGCCAGCGCGGGGTCGCCACGCTCATCACCACCATGCCGCCGCTTGGCCCGGATGGGCTGGACGCCAACCGCCCGGCGCGCTGGCCCGCTGCGGTCGTGGAGGCGTGCATGGCCGCCCTGCTTGGCAAACGCCGCGCCCGCGAGAATGACTATCTCAACTTGCTGGCCGACCTGGACTGGCAGCCGTCCATCGTGACTTTGCAGCCCGACGCCAGGGTCAACCGCTTCGCCTTTGTGATCCACCCGCTCTCGACGCGCTACATCTTCAGACACCCGCTGTTGCGCTACGTGC
>CAZYQJ010000396.1:3263-5561 GCA_964649925.1 uncultured Litorilinea sp. | reverse complement strand
TTGCCGGGGCCTCGCGCGACCGCTTCTTTCTCAGCATCGAAGCGGCAGACCCGCACTTTGACCTGGAGCAGACGCGCTCCTTTTTGCAGGGGCTGGGCGCGCGGCAGGTATTTGAGGTGGAGCCGTAGGGCAAGATGGGATGCAGAATGGGGATGACAATGGATCGACGGCGAAAACGTCTGGCTGCCTGGATCGGTCTGCTGGTCTGCATGCTGCTAGCGGCGGGATGCACCAGCCGCGCGCTGGCCGATCAACCCAAGTTTGAGCCGTATGAGTACAGCACACTGTTTGAGGACAATACCTCGGCGCGACCCTTGGTAGCTGGCACGGTGGCGCGAGGGCTGCTGCGGAGCGATACCCACCTGTATGCGGGTACGGTGGACGGCGCACCGGCGACGGAATTGCCCATTCCGATCACAGCGGAGGTATTGGCGCGCGGCCAGGATCGGTATAACGTCTTTTGCGCGCCCTGTCATGGCGCGGACGGGTACGGCCAGGGGATCATCGTGCAGCGCGGCTTTACCCCGCCGCCTTCACTCCATTCGGAACGGCTGCGCAGCCTGCCCCCCGGCTATTATTTTGGGGTGATCACCAACGGGATCGGCGCAATGTACAGCTATGCGGATCGATTGCAGCCGCAAGACCGTTGGGCAGTGGTGGCCTATGTCCAGGCGCTTCAGTTAAGTCAGTCTGCTGCGGTGGACGATCTCCCGCCGGAGGTGCGGTCACAGTTGGAGGCCGAGGAGTAGCGTATGAGCATACCGGCCTACAGGATACGGTGGAAGCGATGACGATCTCTCCTCAGACAGCCGGGGTAACACAGGCCCGGTTTGACAGGTTGCAGCGTAGCGCCTTGATCGCGGGTGGCATTGGCCTGCTGTTGGCGATTGTGGGGGCGCTGTTCGACCTGGATCAGTTTCTGCAATCCTATCTGTTTGCCTATCTCTTTTGGCTAGGCATCAGTTTGGGCTGTCTTGCCTGGCTGCTGGTGCAGTATATCGCCAGCGGGGGCTGGGGGGTGGTGATCCGTCCGTTCTTGGAGTCAAGCGCGCTGCTGGTGGGGCTGATGGCGCTGCTCTTTATCCCGCTGCTGCTAGGGCTGGACCGGCTCTATGCATGGACAAGTCCCGAAGCCGTGGCGAATGACGCGCTGCTGGCACACAAACGTACCTACCTCAATGCACCGTTCTTCATGGGCCGCGCGCTGCTCTATTTCGTCGTCTGGGGCGGGAGCGTATGGCTGATCTCGCGCTGGGCGCTCGCGCGGGAAGAGACGGGCGCGCCCGCGCTGGTCGACCGTCTGCGCCGCTTTAGCGCCCCGGCCTTTGCCGCCTACGGGTTGAGCGTCACCTTTGCGTCGTTCGACTGGCTGATGTCGCTGGATCCTCACTGGTTCTCGACCATCTTTGGCGTGCTGGTAGCGGCTGGGCAGGCTGTGGCCGGGCTGGCCTTTGTCATTACTGTCCTGGCCTATCTGGTGGATGCGGAGCCGCTGGCACGGTTCGTCAGCCGCCAACATTGGCTGGACTTGGGCAATCTACTCTTTGCGGCCATGCTCTTTTGGTCCTATATCGCCTTTATGCAGTTCTTCATTATCTGGTCCGGCAACCTGCCCGAAGAGGTGTTGTGGTATCTGCACCGGCTGGAGGGGGGATGGCAGTGGCTGGCGATTGCGCTGGTCGTCCTGCACTTTGCAGTACCCTTTGCGCTGCTGCTGTCCGGCCAGGTCAAGCGCAACCCGCGGCGGTTGGCTGGGGTGGCGCTGCTGCTGCTGGCAGCGCAACTGCTTCACCTCTACTGGATGGTGGCCCCGGCGTTTTCGGCGGCGGACTTCCGGCTGCACTGGCTGGATATCGTCATGCCTGTGATGTTGGGGGGGCTTTGGCTAGCGGCGTTTGTGTGGGCGCTGCGCCGCCGTCCGTTGGTCCGGACGCAGGACCTTCCCCCGCAGCAGGAGGTATACGTCCATGAGTAACCCAAGCGAACCGACCCCGCAGGAACCGTATGCGCTGCGCGAACTTCCAGTGGGGCGTGAAAGCCTTGAGCAGGGGCATGAGGCAAGCGATGTCAACGTGCGCGGGATCCTCATCTTTGCCGTGGGGCTGATCACCGCTGCCGTCATCATCCATCTAGTGCTGTATTGGGCGCTGTCGAGGTGGAGCCGAGAACCGCTGCCGGTGCGCGTCCAGGTTCCGCCCGCGGTAGCGACGCCTCTGCCTGCACCCGGGCCGGGACTGGAGGCTGCGCCGCGCGTCGAGACGCAAATCACGGCGGGTCAGCAGGAGGAGATACTCACCA
>CAZYQJ010000396.1:0-3230 GCA_964649925.1 uncultured Litorilinea sp. | reverse complement strand
GGCAGGCACGGTACGGGTTCCGATCACGCGCGCAATGGAATGGTTGGCCGATCAACAGGACGCCGATCCCGCGGGATCCCCTTTCTTTGGCCTGAGTCCTACCTATCGGCTTGACAGTTCAGGTGGCGTTGTTCCGGAGAGTGGTGATGATGAAGAGTAGTCGTTGGTGGTTGGCGTTGTTACTGGTGCTGGCGGCGTTGGGGTGGCAGGTAAGCCCCGTGCAGGCCCATTCGCCGGTTCCCCCTGATGGGCGTGTCTCCGACCTGGTGGGGCTGGATCAACGTCTGGGCGAGCGCGTGCCGCTGGATGTGCCATTCGTGGATGAGGCCGGGCAGCGCGTCCGCTTCGGTGCTTTTTTCAGGGATAAGCCTGTCATCCTGGCCTTAAGCTACTTTGAGTGTGAAACGCTCTGCCCACTAGTGCGTTCGGGGCTGGTGGAAAGCCTGGCCGCGATCCCGCTGGAACCGGGCCGCGATTTTGAGGTGGTGGTCGTGAGCATCGACCCTGCGGAAACCGCCGAGCATGCCGTCGAAGTCAAGCAGCAGGTGATAGACGCCTATGCACGTCCGGCCACAGCCGGTGGCTGGCATTTCCTGACCGGCAGCCACGATGCAATTGATACGCTGGCCGAGGCTGTAGGCTTTCGCTATGCCTATGACGAGGAGCGTGATGAGTATGCCCACCCCAGCGGCCTGATCGTCCTGACGCCGCCCGGAACGCTGGCGCGCTATCACTTTGGGATCGAGTATGAACCGAGGGACCTACGGCTCTCCCTGGTGGAAGCATCCGCTGGTCGTGTCGGTTCGCCGCTGGATCAGTTGCTGCTGCTCTGCTATCACTACGACCCGACGACAGGGAAATATACCTTGCTCATTATGACGATCGTTCGCATTGCAGGGGTGCTGACCGTAGCGGGCTTGGGGACGCTTGTCTACTGGCTATGGCGGCGCGAGGACACGCAGACGGCGATGCCCGGTTGAGACAGCCTGGCTAAGGACAGGGGCTATGTGGAACATTCCAATCTTTCCAGAACAGGCGTCTACCGTCGCTGGTCGTGTTGATGCCATCTTTGGGGTGGTCACAGGATTGGCGATCTTTTTTGCTGTGTCGGTGGCGATTCTCATCGTCATCTTTGCGATCCGATACCGCCGCGGCGTGCGTGTTGAACGGCTGGAGGATGCCGCCGAAGGCCGTAAGTCACGACCAACCTGGATGCTGGAAACAACCTGGATCGCCATACCCTTCCTGATGGCGATGGGGGTCTTTGTGTGGGGCGCGCAGATATTTGTAGACATCTACCAGTTTCCACCCAATGGCCTGGATGTGTATGTGGTGGGCCGCCAGTGGATGTGGAAATTTCAGCACCCCCAAGGCCAAACCGAGATCAACACGCTGCATGCGCCGGTCGATCACACGGTACGGCTGACGATGATTTCGGAGGATGTGATCCACAGTTTCTATGTCCCCGCATTCCGTATCAAGCGCGATGTGCTGCCTGGCTACTACACGACGCTCTGGTTTGAGGCGACCCAGCCAGGGGAGTATCACCTCTTTTGTGCGGAGTACTGCGGGACCGAACATGCGCGCATGGTGGGCACGATCATCGTGATGCCGCAGAACCAGTATCAGGCGTGGCTCAGCCAGCGGCCAGTCGGGAGTGGCAGCGTGCGCGGCGTCATCGCCGAGGGGACGGGCGGCGGTATGGTGGATGAAGGGGCGCAGACGATGGCACAGACCGGCGAAGCCCTGTTTGAACGGCTGGGGTGCAGCACCTGTCACCAGATGGAAGGGACCGGGATAGGGCCTTCACTGGTGGGCGTTTATGGGGAACCGGTTGAACTAGAGGACGGGCAGACGATTGTGGCGGATGCCCAATATATCCGAGATTCGATCATTGACCCCAACGTGCATGTGGTTGCGGGCTATTCGCCGGTGATGCCCAGCTATGAGGGGCAGGTGAACGAGGAAGAACTGCTCCAGTTGGTCGAGTATATCCGTTCCTTGGGCGAGGATGGCGGCACAATCCCGGATGAAAGCGATATCCAGGGGGAGGAAGGCGGCCAGGGCGAACGGCAGGACGGCGGGGAAGGGAATTCGCAGACGGAAGAATAGGGCCAGCAAGCGGGCGCAAACAGGGATGGACAAGGAGATCGGATATGAGCGTTATTGCACCAGGGTTACGGCTGCGTGAAAACTATCTCAATGCCAACTATACAGCCAAGTCATGGCTGCTGACGACCGATCACAAACGGATCGCCATCCTCTATTTGATCGGCGTAACCTTCTTTTTTGTGCTGGGCGGGCTGGCTGCGGTCGTGATGCGGATAGAGTTGATCACGCCGCAAGGGGATGTTGTGCTGGCGGAGACCTACAACAAACTGTTCACGCTGCACGGCACGATCATGGTGTGGTTTTTCCTGGCCCCGTTGATCCCGGTGACGCTGGGCAATTTCTTGGTCCCGATCATGATTGGGGCACGCGACATGGCCTTCCCGCGGCTCAACCTGGCGAGTTGGTATGTGCTGCTCTTCGGGGCGTTCTTTACGCTGGCTTCCCTGTTGCTGGGCGGGGTGGATACGGGCTGGACCTTCTACGCGCCGTACAGCACCACCTACAATAACACGCATGTCACCTGGATGATCATCGGCATTGTCATCACCGGCTTTTCGACCATCTTTACAGCGCTCAATATCATCGTCACTGTCCACAAGATGCGCGCCCCAGGGCTGACCTGGTTCCGGCTGCCGCTCTTCATCTGGTCGATCTATGCCACCAGCCTGGTGATTGTGCTGGCGACGCCGGTGCTGGCGATTACACTGCTGTTGGTCGTCATCGAACACGTCTTTCAGGTGGGCATCTTCGACCCGTCATTGGGCGGCGACCCGATCTTGTTCCAACACCTGTTTTGGTTTTACTCGCACCCTGCAGTCTATATTATGATCCTCCCAGCCATGGGCGTCATCAGCGAACTGGTGACTTGTTTTGCCCGCAACCCGCCCTTTGGCTACCGCTTCATCGCCATCTCCAGCCTGGCAATTGCGGTGTTTGGCTTTTTGGTCTGGGGCCATCATATGTTTGTCAGCGGCCAGTCGGTCTATGCGGGGCTGATCTTTTCCATGTTGAGCTTTGCGGTCGCCATTCCCTCGGCGGTAAAGGTCTTTAGCTGGACGGCGACGCTCTATGGCGGGTCGATCTCCTGGCAGACGCCGATGCTCTATGCGCTGGGCTTT
>CAZYQJ010000395.1:0-5566 GCA_964649925.1 uncultured Litorilinea sp. | reverse complement strand
GAGCATTACGCCGACCTCGAAGCGCAGTTTGGCAGCCCGGTCTATGCGCGCATCGACGCCCCGGCCAACGGCCCTCAGAAGCAGGCATTGGCCGCGCTCTCGCCCGACCTGGTGACGGCGACCGAACTGGCGGGCGAACCCATCACCGCCAAGCTGACCCATGCACCCGGCAACAACGCGGCCATCGGCGGGCTTAAGGTGGTCACCGAGACAGGTTGGTTTGCGGCGCGCCCATCCGGCACAGAGGAGATCTACAAGATCTATGCGGAAAGCTTCCGCGGCGAAGAACACCTGGCGCGCATCCAGGCCGAAGCGCGATCCATCGTCGAAGCCGCATTTCACGCCGCGGGGCTATAGCCGCATGATGCTGGCCTCATCGCTCGTAAGCGATCCGTCCAATCTACAGCGTCCCACCGCACAACAGACATAGGACGCTGTTTCAGCCATCCGGGTCATCCCTGGCCCAACCACTCAAGGAGGCAAGGCGAATGAAAGCCATTCGAGTCCATGCGTTCGGCGATGCGTCCGTCCTGCAATATGAAGACGCGCCGCAGCCCGAACCAAAGGCTGGCGAAATCCGCATCAAGCTGGCAGCCGCTGGCCTCAACTTCATTGACATCTATCACCGCACAGGGGCCTATCCCCTGGACACACCGTTCACTCCCGGCATGGAAGGCGCAGGCGAGGTCGATGCCGTGGGCGAAGGGGTCACCGACCTACAGCCCGGCGACCGCGTTGCCTACCCGCTGCAAATGGGCGCGTATGCCGAATATGCCGTCGTGCCCGCCGACCGGGTGGTGCGTGTGCCGCAGGATATTGACCTGCAAACCGCCGCAGCCGTCATGCTGCAGGGCATGACCGCGCATTACTATGCGACCAGCACCTTCCCCCTACGCGCAGGCGACCGGGCACTGATCCATGCCGCGGCGGGCGGCGTTGGGCAACTCCTCGTACAGATTGCCAAATTGCGTGGAGCCTGGGTGGTCGGCACGGTCTCAACGCCGGAGAAAGCCGAACTCGCCAAACAAGCCGGTGCAGACGAGGTGATCCTCTACACCGAACAGGATTTTGAAAGCGAGGTCAAGCGGCTGACCGATGGAAACGGGGTGCATGTGGTCTATGATTCTGTCGGCAAAACGACCTTTGACAAGAGCCTCAATTGTCTGCGCCAGCGCGGGATGATGGTGCTGTGCGGCCAGGCCAGCGGCCCGGTGCCGCCGATGGACCCGCAGGTGCTCAACCAAAAAGGGGCGCTCTACCTGACACGCCCCACCCTCGGCCCCTACATCGCCACGCAAGCCGAATTGCTGCAGCGCGCCGAAGACCTCTTTGGGTGGATTTCCTCCGGCAAGCTCAAGGTGCGCATTGACCGCACCTTCCCGCTTGCCCAGGCCGCGGACGCACACCGCTACATGGAAGATCGCCAGACCAAAGGCAAAGTCTTGTTGATCCCATAGGCAACAAGTGACCGGCTGATCCTTCTCTCATGCCGTCTGCCGGTGCCACCTGTGACGCGCACAGGGGACAGGGAAAGCCTCTCCCTTGTCCCCTTGCCGGTCACCCCTCCTGCGGGCGGATCACCCACAACTCGATCAGTAGATCCACACTAAAGTCGCTGGGGCTGAAATCGGCGGTTTCCCGCGCAGTATAGCCTATCTGCTCGAACATCGCCTGCAGCATGCGCGTTGAATAGTGCGGCGCTTCTCCCGCTGTATAGAACAGATAGATCGCCGATGGGAAAATGGCCGGATACCCCATTTCGTACAGCGCATAGGCCCGCCGGTCTTGCGCCAACCGCGCCACGACCAGATTACTCTTCTGACGCACTTCCTCACCGCCAGGCCCGCGCGCCACGTCAAACCGGAAGGCAAAATGTGTGCGGAGATAGCCCTGCTCTAGAAAGAAACGTCCGACGCGTTGCAGTGCCGTCTGCAATTGGGCAAACTCGTCATCACTGCCCAACCCCGCAGGCAGCACAAGATCAAGCGCAGACACCACCTGGCGCAAGAAACGCCGCCCGACCTCTCGGGTAAACTCAGGCTTGTCCTGTGTGTGTTCAAATGCCGACCGAAAGAATCCGTAGGAGAGCGCGTCGAACTCGCCCGAACCCAGCGGATCGGCAGCGCCCGCAGCGAACGCCTCGACCCGCCCCGGCGTCAGCGGGCGTTGATAGACCCGTTCCATGTACTCCGATACAATGGCACGCACCGGCGACAGATTACCCGAATTGCCAGGTAGCTGTCGCCAGGCTTCACTCACCGCTTGGGCCGCACAACCAACGAACACCTCCTTAACGGGCCACCAGTTCGCAAACTCCGGCACCGGGTGGGCGGCGACTGCGTCGGCAAGGCTTTGATATTTCATATGGTCTTCTCAGGGCGCGTGGCGCGCGGATCCAGGTGAAGCGGATAGCAACGAATACAGGTTTTTGGGGACATCCTCCAAACAGACAAACCTGGTCAATGACCAGGCTCGTCCAGATATGGCACTTTAGCGGAGAGATCCGTCATGCGGCTGTCTGCTGCTTGAACAGACGAGGTAATATCCAGGCAATCAACCCATCGGGGATACCGTCGGGGAATTCTTCTGCAATGGCCTGGTTGATCTGTTCAATGCGGTTCTCAGGATTGGGGTGGGTGCTCATGAACTCCGGCGGGCGCTGCCCCTGCGATGCATCGCCCAACTTTTGCATCACGCTCGCCATGGATCGGGGATCATAGCCTGCATCAGCCATGATACGCACGCCGACACGATCCGACTGGAGTTCATCATCTCGACCGTATTTCATGGTGATCAACTGGCCTGCCACCACCGCCAACTGGGCGGCTCCGGCGCTTTCGGGGTTTTCCGGGTCATAGAGTACGGCTGCGGCTGCGCCCGCCAGCCCTTCGGTCAACTGCGCCTTGGCGATCTGTTCTGAAGAATGGCGGCCTACGACATGCACGATCTCATGCGCCAGCACACCGGCGATCTCGCCCTCGGTCTCCATGATATTGAGTAGCCCGGCAGTGATGAAGATCTGTCCGCCCGGCAGTGCAAAGGCGTTGATCGTTTCGCTGTCGGCCAGCACATGAAAATCAAACTCATAGTCGGTGTCGCCTGCCTGGCTCTGTTCGACAAGCCGTTGGCCCAGCGTATCAATCTGCGCCTGCACCTGTTCATCCGGGTAGAGGCCGCCAAACTGCTGGGCTACTTCCGGCGCGGCCTGCAGGCCGAGCGCGATTTCCTGCTCCACTGTATAGGCGATGCGCTGGTTCTCTTGAGTTACCTCGTTGTATTCCTGACGGGTGCCGAAAAAATAGCCACCCACCGCAATCGCCACCAAAATCAGCCCGATCAAGAGCCGTCCTGTCATACTGCTGCCGCGCCGCATACGATTTCCTTCCCGGCATCGCTCACATGCCGAATTCAATGTGGTTGCGTGTTACGTTGATTTGATTATGTCGAATCCTATTCAGGCATGCAGATCCGGCCAGCCCCTTGTGCAAGGCTGGCCCACCGGTCTGACCGGCATCGCTCATTAGCATAGCGAGATAGAGCGTGCTATACAATGGCGCAGCCGCCAGTTTATTTTTGCCTACAGGGGCAGCCTCTAGTGGGGGACTCCCCCCATTGCTTATTCCAATAAAAAAACCGGTATGCAGCGTGACGCTGCATACCGGCGGCTGTGGTTGCCGTTCAATGGCACGCCAGCTACATAGACCAATCGCGCAGGATGCGCTCAGTCTCCTCGGCGTGATCTGTCTCGTCTCGCACCATATCCTCAAGTTGTACAGCCAAGCCCTTGTCGCCAAACTCCTCTGCCTGCTTGGCCCGCTCCTTATAGCCTTCAATGGCCTTATGTTCAGCTTGCAAGATAGCCTCCAACAGGGCTTTGTTGTCGTGCGCCTCGGCCACAGGCTGCGGTGTGGTCGTGGGCGTACCACCCAACGCCACAATCTTGTTGGCTAGAAACTGGGCGTGCCCCTGCTCGTCGGGTACTTCCTGAAGAAAGAACTCCACCAGTTGAGGCCGGTAAGGGCCGGTCACCTTGGCAGCATAGACAATATACTGGATGATTGCCGATAGTTCGTTCGACAAATCCTCATTCAGTTTGTCAATCAAGACCTGCTTATCCACGACGTCTGTCCTTTCCTTCTGATTGGTCGGATTGTTTTGGGTTCAAGCAGTCACTACCGCTCGAAACAGTTCATTAAACAGGGGATCAACACCGTTTACCGAACGCGCTCCATGCCATAGAAGCGGAGCGCCAGCCGATGTACATCATGAAATGAGTTGTGTCTGTACCTGGTCTCAGGTTGCTACGCTGTGCTGGCGTATGGAAGCAGCACATCCGGCGCTGAGTCTTAATCAATCGTATACCCAACCAGTAAACAAAGAAGGGGCTTGGATTCCATTCTTCCAGCCCCTTGTTTGCCTTGCTAGACCATTCATCGGGTTTGCAAGCCGGAAGGCGGCGCCCACCACCGCCTTCCGGCTTCAGGTTCCGGCTGCCCATTAATAAGCACCCGGCGATTCTATGAATCTCCACCCCGCACTTTCAGAACCTTGCCCGATGGACGGCGCTTGTGTGCCGTAAAGGCGTGTCGGGGGCACACCAAGCCCCAGTCCATCGGAGCAGACTCCCTCAATTACCCACCTCGATGCCTGCGGGACTTCACCTTGACATGCATTCCATCACTACCCGATTCCTCAGTTGAAGGTTCATCCCTTATTTCTACCCGTTGTCTTGTCTGCATTCACTATAACCGTGCAGCGCTTTGTCCACAATGGCGCATCCGACAGTCTTTAGCTGCCGGTTGGGGCAGGCACTTGCCTGTCGGATGCGACAGGCAAGTGCCGGGGCAGATCATCCAGTAGGATAGAAACAAAAACCCCTGCCGAAGACGGCAAGGGTATACCGGGCGATGAGGATGTCAAGCTGGTCGTCAGGGCATCATGAGGGCTACTTGCGGCGCAAGGCCCAGGCGATAGCCTCGGCGCGCGAACTGACCCCCAATTTGTCATAGATATTGGATAGATGAAACCGCACCGTGCGCTCGCTCACGGTCATTTCGTTGGCAATGCGCGTGTTGGTCCACCCCTGAGCCAACATCTCCAACACCTCTTCTTCGCGCTCCGTCAGGTCTTGGATGGAACCGCCGCTGTCCTTACGCGCCAGCGCTGCGATCTGGGCAGCAGCGCGGCGGCTGAACCACCCATCCTCCCCGCGTGCGACCCCACGCACCGCCTCGACAATCCTCCCTAGCGCTTCCTCCTTGGTCAGATACCCCGCTGCCCCGTTGGAGAGCAGGCTAGAAATGTACTGGTCGTCATCATAGGCGCTCAACACCAGGATGCGTACAGGAGAGCCGGACGCCTGCAACTCACGCGCGACGTCCACACCGGATTTTCCCGGCATCTCCATATCCAACAGCAAGACATCGGGCGTCAGACGGTCGACCAGGGAGAGCACATCATCCCCCCGGTCTGTCTCGCCCACCACGACGATATCGGGCGCTTGCTCTAGAAGCATACGAATCCCAGACCGGATGATGGGGTGGTCATCCACCAGCAACACCCGAAT
>CAZYQJ010000394.1:0-5571 GCA_964649925.1 uncultured Litorilinea sp. | reverse complement strand
CCTGGCTATGAAGCGCCGGTCTATGTGTCGTGGGCGCGTACCAACCGCAGCGCCCTGATCCGCATCCCGCGTTTCAGCCGGGGACGCTATCGCAGCGTGCGCTGTGAGATCCGCTGCGCAGACCCCAGCGCCAACCCGTATCTCGCCTTTGCGGTGATGCTGGCGACGGGGTTGGACGGCATCGAGAAGCGCATCATGCCGCCTGCCCCATCGGAGGAAGACCTTTACCATGTGGACGGGGCGCGGTCGGGGCTGGAGGTGCTGCCGGGCGATCTCGGCGAGGCATTGGAAGAACTGAAGGGCGATGAGGTGGTGCAGGAAGCCCTGGGCCAGCACGTCTATGAACGCTTTATGGAGGCCAAGACCCAGGAGTGGAATGAGTACCGGCTCTATGTGTCACAGTGGGAGCTAGACCGCTACCTCGCGGTCTTTTAGGGCGTCTTGGGCGCGGCAGCGGTTCGTCCACCGCATCGCGCCCAACGCAGCAAACCCATCGGGCCATGCTCCAAGCGCGGGGCATGGCCTGTTTTTTGGCTGTTTCATCTGCACAGAGATTTGCCAGCGGCGCACTTCACCGGTAGGATCTGCATTCTGCTTAGTTTTGGGTTCGAAGTGCTGCGCGGAGAGGTGCTGCTGTGTCACGACAGAGAACGGTCATCGTGGTCGCTGGGATCATGCTCAGCCTCTTTATGGCGTCGATGGAAAGCACCGTGATCGCCACGGCCATGCCCACGATTGTGGCGCAATTGGGCGGGTTGTCCATCTATAGCTGGGCGTTTTCCGCCTACATGCTGACCTCGACCGGCACTGTGCCTGTCTATGGAAAGCTGTCGGATATCTATGGGCGGCGCAACATCTATGCGATTGCGATGGCGCTTTTCCTGCTGGGGTCGGTCCTCTGCGGCCAGGCGCGCACGATGGAGCAGTTGGTCTTGTTCCGAGCCGTGCAGGGCATCGGCGCGGGCGGGGTGATGCCGCTGGCCTTTATCATCATCGGTGACATCTTCACCCTAGAGCAGCGGGCGCGCATGCAGGGGCTGTTTTCCGGCGTATGGGGCGTCTCGTCGATTGTGGGGCCGCTGCTGGGCGGTTTTATTGTGGACAACCTCTCCTGGCATTGGGTCTTCTATGTCAACGTGGTGCCGGGGGCGATTGCCCTGGTCTTAGTCTGGCTGGCATGGCAGCGCCGCGGGGAGCGCCGCGACGTTTCAGTGGACTATCTGGGCGCGGTTCTCTTGATGGCGGGCGTGGTGGTGCTGTTGTTGGGGCTGGCGGAATTGGATCAGCCGCGCGGGTTGGTGCTGGTCGGGGTTTCGCTTGTGCTGTTTGTGGCGCTCTGGTTTGTGGAGCGGCGCAGCGCAGACCCGGTGCTGCCCATCTATCTCTTCCGCGACCGGCTCTTTGGCACGGCGACCATCCACGGCGTGATGTCGGGGTGGGCTATGTTTGGCAGCCTTTCGTTTGTGCCGCTCTTTGTGCAGTCGGTGTTGGGCACGTCCGCCACAGAGGCCGGTTCCACGCTCACGCCGATGATGCTTTCGTGGGTGGTCGCATCGGTGGTGGGCAGCCGCTTGATGCTCCACACAGGCTACCGCACGATTGCGCTGGTGGGTATGGTCAGCCTGACGCTGGGGTCGTTCCTGGTCTCGCAGATCGGCACAGATGCCACGCGCTGGGAGATGATGGTCTATCTGTCGATGATGGGCACGGGCATGGGGCTTTCTGTGCCGTCGCTACTGATCGCGGTCCAGAGTACGGTTGAGAAGCGCGACCTAGGGACGGCGACATCTACCTTGCAGTTTAGCCGCAGCATGGGCGGCACGTTGGGCGTCAGCGTGATGGGGGTGGTCCTCACCTGGCGGCTGGCGAACGCGCTGGCCGCGGCAGGCATCGACCCCAATACCGTGCCGATGGACAGCCTGATCGGCGGCGAGGGTGCGGAGATCCCTGCGGCATTGATGGGGTCGATCCGCGGGGCGCTGGCAGTCTCGATTGAGAGCGTCTTTTTCCTAGCCTTTATCGCCGCGGCGCTGGGACTGGTGACTGTGGCCTTTGTCCCTGCCGGACGCCTTCGTCAAGAGCCGCCTGCCCAGCCGCAGGCCGCGCAAGGTGCAGAGGAAGAGTCAGAGTTGATCCGAGAAGAGGCAAAACCCGTTTGATATTGGGAGAACCCATTCAGGTATGAGAGCAGGCGTCAACCGGCTTATCTCCACCCGAATGGGTTCTTCTGTCTCTGTCAAGCGCTGTTGGTGACCGCTTCGGCGAGGACGCTCAGTTCATACAGTTCTCGGATAGGCGGCATCGCCATCACACCGCTGAGTTTGACGATCTGCTCCTGGTAGAAGTTGCTGGTCTCGGTCGCTTCCAGATCAGCTTCCGTCTCCCAAATGCTATAGGCGATCCCCTTGTTGGCACGCCGGTCTGCCAGGACAACGAACCCTCTGAACCCTTTCTGCTGTTTGCAAGCGGGGACAATCGAATCGCGCAAAATGGCGATCCACTCGTCGATCTTGCCAGGCTGAAGCTGGCTTGTGACTACCCTTGCGTACATGGTTCTCCTCCTAAAAGGTTTGCTCACTGGGCGGTTGCGCAGTGAATCATTCTTGGGCTTTGCCGACTCCAAACTGGTCCTCCAGATAGGCGGCCCAGCCCGCCTCAAACGCCTCGGCACTGACGCCAAAGACGTCCTCAACCAGCGTTTCCCATTGACTGTGCTGGCCCGTCGTCGCCAGCAGCAGCGGGATGCGATCCGGCCCGTAGGTGGCGGCAGCGTACTCCACGGCTGTCGCCAACATCACTTCCCTGGTGAGATGGAGCCCATCACCGGGCGTGATATGCTTTTCGGTGAGTGTTGCGCGTTGGGCGTCGCGCAGCGCACCGAAAAGCCATAGGCTGGTGACTTCACTCTCGTCCAGCGAGTCCACACAGAAAAAGGGGAGTTGCATCTCGATCGGCGATATCATCCACAGAAGGTGCATGGCGCACAACTCGGGTTTGAAGCTTGGATCCACAGGCGGTTGAGCGGTGACATGCGCACGCAGGACCCACTGAACCACCGGTTCGCGCCACTGTGCCAGGGGCAGGTCCGTCTGCCACAACTGCCACAGACTGATGCCGCTCGCCAGCGACCACAGGGGTATCACCATGCTGTACCCATCATAGCCACCCCGATAGGCGGCGGGCACATACAGCCGATTCGCCTCAAACTCAAGTTCTTGCAACAGCAACAGCACAATTGACTGGGTGAGCAACGCCTCTGGCGTCAGCGTCCCCGGCGTCAGATAGGCAGCCGGCGACGCCACGATCATAGGCGCGTGGCGAATTCGCCAGTCGGTAAAGTCGCCGGGGACATGGGCCGGGTCAACTTCGATCGTGTGCTTACCGGCTGGAGGCGTCTCCCCGAAGAACGCAGCGTAGAACGCGGGGTAAAGTCGGTCCAGGTGGGCGGCGGCTGCCTTGACCGCTGCCTCGTCCAACTCGTAGTAGGTCAAGATGAAGTAGTCTGTTTCCAGGCGGCGCGGCCGTCCCCACAGGGCGGCGGGGGGCAGGGTGCGCGTCCAGCCGGTGGGGGTCTGTCGGTAGACACGCGTTTGCGACATGCTGGGCACCCCGGCAGCGGCAGGCAGGTCCACCTCGACCACGGCCACATCCGCAGCTAGGTCAATCAATTGCACCTCCGCTGTCCCCTGGCGTTCACGCCAGACATCGGCGTTGACAGCCGCGCCGATTTCGGTTTCAAGTGTCACCAGCCCCTTGTGGGCGGTGTGCCACACCCAGCCGCCAGCGACGCTCAGCAACACAAGCAGGGTCAGCAGCCCACCCCACACGACGCGTCGCGGTAAAGGCGGGCGAGTCACTGTGGCAGGCGGGCTAGTGAGGCTCTCCCATTCGGCAGGGGCTTCAGCAAACTGCCATTCTAGCTGCGGCGTACGTTGCATGGGTTTGGCCTCCCAATAGATCGTCACAGGCTCAACGACTCACGCTCCGAGCAGCGGATTCGGTCCCAGTTCCATCTCGGTATAGTCGCCGTCGGGGAAGACCGCCAGCAGCCGGAAGGGTCGCAGACCGATATTGAGAAAGGTATGGGGTACGCCCGCCGGAATTTTGACCACATAGGGGGCTGTCGCTGTAAAGCGTTGGTCGCCGATGATATAGCTGGTTTTACCCTCGAGCAGAATATGCGCCTCCTCACACTCATGTGTGTGCAGCGGTGGCCCGCCGCCCGGATGGGTCTCTGTGATAATCAAGCTGAGCGCGTCAAACCCATAGTGGCGGCCCTCTAGGAAGTGACCGTACTCACCCGGCTCACAATAGAAACTGGCAATCTGCTCGAACTTGAACAGCATATCCGATGGTCGGAAAGGCTGCTCTGGCTCATTGATGGTACATTCTGTGATGATCTGCGTGGCGGTTGCCATTTGGGTTCTCTCCTGTTCTAGCGCCTTGCTCACTAATTCATCGTTCGAATGAGTAGCAGTCTCTCTCATTCCGGCAGGCGGCGCATCGGTACTAGTACCTATGCAAGTACCTATTTGACGTGAATTCGGGTTAAGCAGGCATGAGCAGATGGTCTGACTCCAGGTGCAGGGATGGCTTCTTGGGCTGATGGCAGTAGGCGATCAGCCCTGCGAGCAAGTTGACCACGAAGTTGACCGGACTGCGGTGACGCGAGTGCTCAAGCTGCGAGATGTTCTTGAGCTGGTCATGAATCGACTCGACAATCGCCCGCTTGCGCAGGAGCAGTGCGTCGCTGTGCTGGAGCAGCCGACCATGCATGTTCTTACGGGCGAAGGTCAACAAATGCACGCCTGGCTCGATCAGCAGTTGCTCGCTGAGCGCTTGCGAGAGATAGCCTTTGTCACCAAAGAGCTTGCCGAAGAGCGTCTTGACCAGCATCGGGACAGGAGCGCGGTCGTCGATGTTACCAGGCGTCAGTTGCACGGCGAGCAGTTCGCCAGAGTCGTTGACCACCAGATGGAGCTTGAAACCGAAGAACCAGCCCAGCGTCGTCTTGCCTCTGGCGGCCAGTCCCGCAAAGACCTTGTGCTGTGCGATGCGTGGATTGCGGCAGACCGCCAGTGCCGTAGCATCAATGAACGAGATGCCGGTGCAAGCACCAAAGCAGTGGCGCAGGTAGCCGGCTAACGGCACGACGGCACGTTGCATCAACTCGACAAAGCGCCCATAGCTGACCAGCCCCGGAAACTCGCTACGGAGATAGACCTGGACGTGTCGAGTGTAGTAGCTCTTGAAGTCTCGATAGCGGGACTGGTGAAAGTGGATGCAGATCGTCATGACTTCACTCAAGCACAGGCGACTCGCCCGTTGCCGTTGACCATCCGCCGGAGGAAGCAGATGATGCTCCCATTCAGGTGTGAACGCCTGGCAGAAATCATCGACAGCACAGAACAGTTCGAGTACACTCATGGTGAGGACTCCTGGCGCAAGTTGCTTGTGGATTAGGCACCTGCAAGCTTACTCGCGTTGAGGAGTCCTGTCTTATCCCGAATTCACGTTCCAATAGCATGAGAAGGCCGGTACACGCGGGTGTACCGGCCCCTGTGATCCTAT
>CAZYQJ010000393.1:403-5575 GCA_964649925.1 uncultured Litorilinea sp. | reverse complement strand
CCCGCTCATACAGCCGCGGGCGGTTGCGGTTGGGACGGTCGGCAGCCGCCGGTTGTGCGGCCAGCAGTTCAGGCATGATACGGCTCAACCCCGCGCTGTTGGCAAGCGACAGCGTATGCTGGCCCACGCTCAACGCAAGCGGTTCCGTGGATGCGCCCAGCCGCAGCGTCGCGGCCTCCTGTGTCTGGACCTGCAGACGCCCTTCCGCCACGTCCAGCACACAGTCCACGGGGGTCGATGCCTCCAGAACCGTTTCCCCGTCGAGGTGCAAGCGTGTGGCTTGGCTCAGAAAGACGGTCTGTGCAGAGAGATAGGCAAAGGCTGCGTCGCTTTCGATCCCAGCTTGATAGGCACGCAGCGCCGCACCGCTGCCGACCAGGGCGGGCGTGTCCCCATCCTCCAGCCGGACTAGGTGCTCGCCCAGCCGCTCTATGGCGGGATAGGGGGCATCCGTGCCAAAGAGGTTCCAGAAGGCGTACTGATCGCCCCGATCCAGGCGCACCGAGGCGCGCTCTTGCAGGATTTTCACATCCGCCGACCGGCCATGATGGGGGTAGTGCTGCCATGACCCCCAGATCATCGGTTCGTGTTTGAAGTAGAGATCGGCGGGCGCGGCATAGCCGGGCGCAGCATGGATCTCAAAGCGCGGCCCGTTTTGATCCACGGCAAAGACGCGATCCGCCTCGGACAGAGCCGCATCGCCCACCGAACGCCAGACACAGCGCAGGTCATAGTCGCCCGCCTCATTCGCCTGCACGTCGTCCATGACGATAAAGTGCTTACCCACGCGCAAGACGTGGCGTGTCCAGTCGGTATCGCAGTAGCCGCGCGCCGTGCTGCGCGAATAGCCAAAGCCGTCCAGCGCCACGGCATGGCCGAACTCGATATAGGGCGGGATCAGCCCCCCGGCCCCATCGCGGAAGACCAGCACTGCATTGTGAAACTTGGTAGCCGATTTCATGTAGTCGGCATCGGCCAGCCAGATCCGATCCTTGCTGGTGTAGCGCACGATGGCGTTGCCGTCGAAATGTAGATGCCCGCCATTGGAAAGGCCATCGACCAGCAGATAGTCGCCGTTGGGGTCAAAGGCATCGCGAAAGACGATCTTGTCAAACGACTTGGCGTAGTCGATGTGTGCATCGCCGTCGAACGTGGCGAAATAGAGCGGGTCCACGGGCAGGCGTGCCACCCCCATAAACTGGGTCAGGTCACGTCCCTGGCCGAGATCGACCGCGTATTCGTAGCCGACCGGGTATAGCCCGTCGATGCTGAATTCGGGCCGCACCACATCTTTGCGCGCCAGCACGGGCGCATAGACCGGGTCTTGCAGCGCCCAGGCCGTCGCCTTGTAAAAAGGGATCTCGGAGAATGTCCCGGTGTACTCCTGGCAGTCGCCATAGGGAACCTGGTAGCCCAGGTTGTCCATCGTGGCGATGCCCAAGTCCATACAGAGGCGGGCCATGCCGCTTTCCAGATAGGTGGGGTCCGGGCGGATGACCGCGTACTTAAAGGTATGGTAAAAGGTCAGCCATTGATAGCTGTTACAGTCCTCATTGGCCTTGAAAGCTTCCGCCTGCACCTGGAAGCACTCGTCGGCTAGATCCAGCCAGCGGCTTACTTCGGGGTGGTCGTAATATTTTTGGAAGTACTTCGCCCCATAGAGCAGCCCCAACGCGGCAAAGGTGTAGTGATTGTGGCGTGAGGAGCGCGGCGTTTTGGGCCGGTGTCCCTGGACGTGTTCTGCCATGTACTGCACATAGGAGAGGATGTGGTTCGTCATATAGAGCCGGTCGCGATCCGTAAAGATCTCGGCTTCCTCGACCACATCCCAGGCTCCCAGCATCGGGGCCGATTGGAAGTCGGCGTCAAAGCCCCACGGCGACCAGGGGCCGGTGCCGGGGTCGTTGACCGCGTCCTGGTAGAGGATCTTGAACAGGTCCCGGTAGAGGGCGGCAAAGCGATCATCGCCGGTGAGGTGATACATCAGCCCGGCGTGGGCGACGGTCGGGGTCGCCCCTCGGTGCGCGCCTTGCGCCAACCGCTCATAGGCATGGGCGATCATCTCGCGGTGATGGTCGGGCGTGCATTCAAAGCTCACCGAAGGGTAGCGGCTGCGGAAGCTGTCGCCGATGGTGATGTCATGCAGCCGCGGCAGGTGGACCCCGTCGGCGCTGCGCTCCAACTGAGAGATGACCTTCTGCACAGCCGTGGCGACGCCGTTCCAGTCCGAACCGCCGCAGACGATGGCATTCGTGCCAAAGCCCCAGGGGTCATAGACCGTCTGCGCCACATGGCCGCCCGCACCAGGGTAGGCGTGGTCTACCGCGGCGTAGTAATAGTGATAGAGGTCGGCCAGCAGCGGGTTGTTATTGATGTTGCCCAGCGCGATCAGGTGATGCTGCTTGTCCGCATCGCTCAGTTGCCGCGGTGTGCGTACTCGCAGCGGCCCCATCAACGACCCCTGGATTGCCTCCTGTAACTGATACGCCAAGTCCCGATAGTCTGGAGAATCCGGACAGACGACGAGGTAACCGGCTGCGCCATCTTGTCCGATCAGAGTCGTTCGCCGTTCGATTTTTTTGAGCACTTGAATTTGGAGTGTAGCGGGGCCGAGATCCGCCCAATCCATCGTTTCGTACGCGGGACTCATGCAATTCTCCTGATCACGTGGGCTGAAGATACTGCGAATGATACCTTGTGAATGGCATAGACAGGGCAGGCGCAGGGCAGCCATGCCACAGTAGACATAGACTGCCCTGCGCGGCATAACTTATGCTTGCTTGAAGAACCAGGTCCAGGGATAGGCATTGCCCGGCGAGCCATTGACCGTCCCGTGGAGGTGGTTATCCGGCACGTTGCGGAAATTGTTCTTGACGACGACAGGGGTGAGGGTGACGGCCACGCAGCCTACGGTCCAAAGATTTTCGGCGTTGAGGCGCATCATCTCCATGGCGGCCTCAAAACGTTCATCTTCGTCTGTGGTGGCCTTGGCCTGTTCGTACAGATCGATGATCGTGCGCAGGTCGCCTTCGGGTTCGATACCCTGTGTGCCGCCGCTCTGATACCAGAGGCCGGACATCGGCGCGATGCGTGCGATATCGCCATAGGGCATCACCCACCACGGGTAGACCAGCAGCAGCGGGTAGAGCATCTCCTCATTGCCCCACGGCGCGACCTGCAGTTCGTTGGCGCGCAGCTTCTCGTAGTGGATGGATCGCTCCTCGACGTTGATAGCGGTCCTGATGCCGACGGCATCCCAATAGCTTTTGACCAATTCGGTCGGATCGCTCCCGATATTATTAGGGTGGCTGATCGTGATGGTGAGCGGCCCAGACCCATCGGGACGCAGACGGAAGCCCTCATCATCCCTTTCCGTCAGCCCCAGGTCGTCGAGCATCTGATTCGCCAGGTCGGGGTCATACTCGGTATAGGCTGTGGCCCATTCCTCGTTGTAGCCCGGCGTGCCCTCGATCAGCGTGGACTGGCGTGGCGTCCCCAGACCCAGGTAGACGACCTCGTTCATCTCGTCGCGGTTGATGGCTATAGAGAGGGCGCGGCGGAAGTTGACATCGCGCAGGAACTGGGCAATCTCCGGGTCGGCATCCCAGTTCTGGTTGAACATCAGGCAGTAACTGCTGCCCTGCGTGCTTGACCACTGCAGGACTCGATAGTCGCCCGACTCGCGGCTATCCATGTAGAGCGGCAGGTCCTTGATGCTGAGGTGGCGGGATTGCATGTCGATGTCGCCCGCAACCACCTTCAGCGTCACCAATTCCGTGTCTTGGATCAACTCATGCGTAATGCGGTCGATGTAGGGGAGTTGGTTGCCCGCTTCGTCCACCTTCCAGTAGAAGGGGTTGCGCTCCGCCGGCCAGATGGTCCCCGTTGGGTCGCCTGCAATGATCCAAGGGGCCAGTGTCGGCAGTTCGGTGTTGGTCTCCCAGTCGTCATACTTGCTCAGGAACAACTGATACCACGCCTCAAAGCCTGCCTCTTGCGCCATCGATTGCAGTTCGTCGGGGTCGGCGTACTTCGGATGGAACTGCTCCAGGTAGTGCCTGGGGGCATAGGGTTCCATTTCGCTCGCCATCTGCAGCGGGAAGAGGCCGTAGGAGCTGGGGAAGGTCACGGTCACAGTGACGTCATCTACCTTCTCCAGTACCGCGAACGCATCGCCAAGTGTCATGCGCGTCTGTTTCACCGGCGTAATCTCTTCGTTCAACTGGATATCTTCATACCAGAACATGAGATCATCCGCTGTAAAGGGTTCGCCATCCGACCACCTCATGCCTTCGCGCAGGTGCAGCGTGAAGACCGTGCCGTCGTCGTTGACTTCCCACGACTCAAGGACGTTGGGCAGATATTCGGTGCTGTCGGGACTCCAGCGCAGCAGCGTTTCATGGCGCAGCCGCCACATGCCGGTCGAGTCAGAGGGGCCTAACCAGACTCGCCGCCAGGTGCCGCCATACTGGCCGATCTCCTCAAATACCGGGTTGACTAGCGGGTTTGACGGGAGCCGTTCGTCTACAGGGGGCAACTCCCCAGCGGCCACCCGTTCAGCGAGGATGGGGGCCTCGTTGTAGGTAGAGCTGGAAGCGGCAGCCGCAGGAGCAGACTCCGCTGCAGCAGCCGTCGTCGGCGCAGCCGCGGGCGCTTCTGCTGCCGGGGCTTCTACCGCCGGTGATCCCCCGGCACAGGCTGCCGCCAGTGTGCTCACGGAGGCCACTGCCGACATATAGAGAAACTGTCTCCGGTTGATTTGACGCTTTGACATAAACGTTCCTCCTATGATGCGCGTCTGGGTAGTACGGGTCCGAATTGGTTGGCAAGGTCAAGCGTTTGGGGGTGCAGTCCATCGCCGGACGGCACAGCATAAGGTGTTCAACGGTATGCGATGTCACCTCCTTGGCACCGTTGGGGTCTCTGTGTGCCGTTTTGTCTGTGACTACTGATACTTCTGGCCCGGAACGACTGGCTGAAGATGTGCAGTCGTCAAACGCGTACAAACTACGAATCGGTTGCGTCCGTACCGGTCACTGAGGTGATGGCAGCTTTACAGGGGAGCGGAGCGGCACGAATGGACAGCAATCGGTTTTCATCGCCACAAGGTGGCTGTAAGCGGCCTAGATTTCAGCCGGTGTGAGAAAATTCATTTTCTCGGCAAGGCTGGGC
>CAZYQJ010000393.1:0-393 GCA_964649925.1 uncultured Litorilinea sp. | reverse complement strand
CGGTGCGATGGGCAGCGGCGTCGGCGACATCAACTCATGCAAGATCAGCCCGGCTGCGCCCACTGAGGAGGCTGTTTCCTTGAGCGTCGAGGCCACGACCTGCACGCGCGCCAGATGTGTCGGCAAGGCGCGCTGGTGCAGATGGGCACGCAAGGGCTGGAGCAGCGCTTCACCCGCCGCCATCAACGGGCCGCCCATGATGACCACATCCAGGTTGAGCAGGTTGATGGCCGCCGCCAGCGCAATCGAAAGCCAGCCCGCCACCTCGTCGAGCGCCTGGATCGCCAGCGGGTTGCCTGCTTCGACCGCGGCCAGCACATCGTCTAGATTGAGCGATTCCACGCGGTGTTCCAGACCGTTCCACAGGGCGTTGTCAGGCTGCTCACGCAGCAG
>CAZYQJ010000392.1:0-5577 GCA_964649925.1 uncultured Litorilinea sp. | reverse complement strand
CAGCCCGACGGGATAGGCGAGCGCAGCATCGTCCATATCGATGCTGCGCTCCCAGTGGATTACAGGCCGATCAGTCTGGGCCGCCGTCGTCTGATGGGCAAGTACCGCAACGAGCAGCCCCAGCCAGACAGTGCAGGTGATGAGGTAGACAGTGGACCGGTGTCGAACCCACAGGGATCTATACATGTGTCGAGGTTCCCTCTCCATGGCGTTGCCCGCTCCCTTTCATTGCAATCATGAGCACGACGACACGGGTACAGCGATAAGGGACATCAATACGGGTACATCTGTGATGGGACGAAGGACCACTCAGCGATAGTTAGGAGATGAGTTCAGGCGAACGCCTGAACAACTGAGGTGATAGAGGACTCAACAACTACGCAAACTGCAAGATAGATAGGCGCGCATCAATGTGCTGGCCGGAAGGAATGGGGAGCAAAAGTGCCTATAGCCTACTACGCTCAGCACACATTGCCAACCCTGCGCGAGATACATCAGAGGGTACATCTCACTGCGCGCTCAAAGGGCGCTATAGACTCAGTACCGCGCACTGCCCCTCTATCCTGCCGCTCATCTCGGCTACGGCGTGCCAGCGTAGATCATGAATGGGTGGGGCTGCACAGGGAATGCCCTGAAAGACGGCCACGCCCCCCTTTGTGGCCAGTGGCTCAGACTTCTGGCGCAGCCTGCCCCACAGACACGGCATTGGCCGCAGCCGTCTTCCGGTAGAGAACGAAAGAATAGCCGAGAAGCGCAATCCCTGCCACTGTCGCCAGGATCCCTACCCATTGCAGCAGCACCGGCCCCAACGCCATTCGGCTGCCCAACATCAGGAGACCAAAGAGAGTAGAGACCACGGGGAAGATGAGTCCCCCCATGCCGAGGCCGAGCTGCTTGCGGGCAATGAGCCACTCCCAAAGGCCAACCACCCCTATAAGGAGCCAACCCAGGCTGAGGATGACGAGCGGTGCGGGGGCTGTCATGAATCGCTGCCATGCGTCCAGAAGAATGATCAGACCTACAGTGAGGCCGATTCCGGCGCGCAGCATTCGCTCGGCCACAATTACTTGCGGAATGCGGTCGCGAAAGCCAAGTAGGGCGCGCTCAATACTGATGATCAGCAGATAGGCGGCAAGCAGTTGCACCGTCAGCATACCCGGCGTATCTTGAAGCAGGATGAAGAGACCTATGCCAAGCGCGATCACCCCTTCAAACAGAACCACCCACCAGGCTATGCCGCGCCGCCAAGGCTGGGCCTTACGCAGTGCAGCCATCGCAACCTTGGACGATTGTTCACTCATTAGGCGACCCTTTCACCGATGTCCACCTCATACGGTTAACCATGCCGCGGAGAGACTTGACCATCTGGCTACACGACGCGCTGCCTTGATACGGCCTTTGCTGGGGCCAGGGTCTGGGGATGCACCCAACTCTTAATGTGGCTTAGCTGCCAACTGAGGCCGACGAACCCGAGCACAATATAGACTACGATCGGAAGGAAATTGCCGCTGTTGGCTGCGTTAGTGCGGTTGAGCAAGAAACCCAGGAAGGGCAGGATCAAGACGGCGCCGTCCATGATCAAGGCCGCACCCGAGAAGGAAGAGCCTGCCACGATCATCGGGTCGAAGAAAAGGGGCACCAGCACGGCGAAGATGAGCGCGCCAATACCGCCAAAGAGGATGGTGAAAACGGTGCCTCCACCAAAGAGCCCGGCAACAAGCGAGCCGAGTGAGAAGCCCATCAGCAACCCCGCCAGCACGCGGCGATAGGGTTCAAGCTGGTAGGCCAATCCCGCAAAGAGCACAGCCCCGCCAATCGCAAGCGTCCAACTGAGCACGTTGCCAAACCAACCATTGCCGCCGCCCGTTAGCCATGCACCGACAAAATAGCCGAGCAGCGCGCCAAACAAACCATACCAGAGTGGCAGCAGAGTATAGAAGATCCAAAGCCCCATCGCCATCAGCCCCAGTCCCCACACAATCAGTAAGATGCCGAGTAGGATGTTCATCGTCTCACTCCCCTTCGATTCCTCTCTTGTTCGTTTAGATGGATTGAGTAGTACTGCCCAATATTAAGCCGATATCGGCAAGCCCTTTTCGACCAACAAGATCGTAAGACCCATGTGGTGCAAGCGGTTAAGCAGACCTAACAATTCTGACTGGTCGGTCAGTTGGAGGGTCAGCGTTGTGCGTGGAGTGCCGGTGTAGTGACGGTGGGTGGCGATTGGGTTGACTTCGAGGGCGCGCACCCAACCTTCATCCAAAATACTCCGCACACAAATACAGTAGACATTGCTCGATGGGTCTATTTGTTGCTGGCTCATTGTGGTTCCTACACCCTACAGAGAGCATACTTGCGGTTCATTGCAAGCATATAGCGCGGGACAAGGCGTCACCAGGTACAAGATGTACTATGCATGTACTAATAGAGGAGAACAGGATGGCACAGGGGAGGGGAAAAGGGGACGCTGTAAAAGCCCGGGATGAATAACGCGCTGAGCACTACTCCTCAGGGGGCAGGATGCCCAAGGCGCGAGCGCGTTCAACTGCTTCTATGCGGTTTGCGACCTGGAGCTTACCAAAGATGTTCGCCGTATGATTGCGGACGGTGTGTGGCGAGACAATCAACCGGTGTGCGATCTCTTTGTTCGAGAGCCGATCGACCAAGAGCTTCAACACATCTTGTTCACGTTCGGTCAGCGGTTCGGGCAATTCCCTGGACGGCGCGATGCGTGGACCTTGCACCATTGTGCCTTGATCAGCAGGAAAGGCAGCCAGCAACATCTGGACAGGATGGGCAAATTCTGATTGCTTTCCTAGCTCATGCAACAGCCGTTTGATCGGTTCGCCTTGTACAACAAAATGACCGACCACCCCCCGGGGTACGGCACGCTGCACTGCCTTGCCCAGCGAGGTCAATGCGCGGTCTGTACGCGCTAGCCTCGCCCAGGCCAGCGCCTCAAGCACAAGCGCTTCGATCCAGAGTGACCAGCGATGCTCATACTCATGTTGGTGCGTCAACGCCTGCAAAATACCGGTGGCTTTATTCACGTTTTCCGAGGAGCCTTCTGCTATCAATATCCGCGCCCGAATGACGGGGATCCGATCCTCTAGGCTGTACATCTCGCTCCGGGATGCTGCCAGCGCCCATAACAAGGCTGTGGCCAGGTCCCCACAGAGAAGAGCCAGGTAGGCTTCCAACGCCTCAACCTGATTATGCAGGTACGGTCGGCCCATTAGCCGCGCATGGGCCTTAAGCAGGTCGACCTCTCTGCGACCTGCTGCCGGTTGACCGCGCGCAGCATACAGCGTTATCAGATTGTAGCAGCTGATCACGGCGCGCAGGCCATTCTGATAGTGCGGCTCATGGACGACCTCCAAGTGGAAGCCTTCCGCCCGTTCTTGCTGATTGCGTTCACCGGCAATGAGCGCAAGCCCAAAGTTTCCCAGGATCATGGCTGTATGCAAATGATGCTGTCGCGCCAAATGCAAACTCTGTTGAAAAACCCGCTCCGCCTGCGTGAGATTACAACTATACCAATAGAGAATACCGGCGGAATATAGCAGGCGAGATCGCGCCATCGGCGACCATTCTGTTGTCTGCTCATAGGAAGTCAGCAAGATCTTGAATGCCAACTCACTCCCTCCCAGGAAGTAAGCGATGTGAGAGAGCGTGACCACTGTGTTCCAATGCATGTGGGCCAAATAGGGACGGATCTGCACCCAGTTTTCATGGATCTGGTCAAGAGCCGCAGCTCGATCCTGCGGACGATCTTGAGAGATTCGCAGCGCGAAAAGTTCAGCCCGGAGGAGTTTCTGCGTTGCTTCGGACAATGTAGCGGCCTGCTCCTGCAGCAACGTTGTGGCACGTTGGATGGTGGCGAGGCTTTCTGCATCGTTCAGCCAGTGGTGCTGAACCCACGCCAAGCACGCCAACAAACTGGGGCGCTGGTTTAACAGGTACGCTGGCAAAATCGCTAACCACTCGTCTAGTGCCTGAAAACGCTGCTCATTCAATGCCGTTACGCGCTGGCTTTCGATCAAGTCGGCTGCGGCGTCAAAGTCCGGAATGGCGATCAGGTGGCGGAGTGCCTCGTCAACTTGCTCGTTGGCCGCAAGCCAAGCCGCCGCTTGGCGGTGCAGCATCGCAACACCTTGCCGATCATACTGTTCGTGGAGCCTGCTCAACAACATGCTTTGGAATTGATGATGGTAGCGATACCAGTGCGCAGGGGTGCTCAACTCAATCAGAAAAAGATTGGCGCGCGCGATATAGTTGATATGCTGTCGTGCGGTGGCCTCGTCAATTCCCAAGACGCTGGCACAAAGCGCCGGGCAGAAGCGAGTCAGGATGGCTGTGGCGCTCAAAAACTGCTTCACAGACGGCGGCAGTTGATCCAATACATCATCCACCAGGTAATCAATGATGTAGCGGTTGCTGTTTGCCTGAAAGCTAGCCACAAAGGCTGTATAGTCGCTCACCCCTCGCAGTGCGAGCGCAATCAGTCGCAATCCAACCGCCCACCCTTCCGTCAGTTCGTGCAGGGCCGCTACCGTTGCTGCACTGTGTTCATGCTCAAGATTCTTGCGCAGAAACGCAGTCGTTTCCTCCAGCGTAAAGCTTAGGTCGTGTATCCGAAGCTCATGCAATTGGCCCTGTGCGCGCCAGCGGTTGAGCGGCAAAGGCGGGTCTACGCGTGTGATCAAGACTAGATGAAACTGCTGCGAGGCAAGCTGAATCAGGCGGCTCAAGAAGGCATAGATTGCATCGTCATTCACCAAATGCAGGTCATCCAACACCAAGACGAGTTGACCTCGAAGCTGCATCAGGTCGTTGACCAGCACGTCGGTCAGCGCTTCAAGCGTCGTATCGTTTTTGTCATAAAGCAGCGATAGTACCGTCGTACAGCTTTGCGGATACTTATCTTCAATGGCCGCCACCAAGTAACGAACAAAGCGCGGCAATTGATTGTCCGCATCCTCAAGCCCTAACCACCCCACCTTGCAAGTTGGCGACCCATTCTCAAGTTGGTCAAGCCATGCGCTGACGATGGTGCTCTTGCCGAAGCCAGCCGGCGCCGAAACAAGCGTCACCTTGCCGTGTATGCCATCATGTAAACGCTGTAATAGATGTGGTCGCGGAATGGTATGGAGTGAAGCAGTGGGCCGCTGCAATTTCGCGCGCACAAGTACTGAGTCCATATCAGCCTCATCTGACGCCGATTCAAACAAGTGCTGTCGCGAAATGGTGGAGGGCAACAGTATGATGGTGTGATTTCGCGCACGCTTACCGAGTGAACCAAGCCCGTCCGGTCATGATTACAACGCCGTCACGAAAAGTCACATCAATTGGAAAGTAGAGCTAGAGGGGGAACATGTGTCCAAGGATTTCAAAACTTTAGCCCAAAGATCACGCTCGCTATTGTAATCCACATTCCAATCCACTCGCTCCCCGCGCAGTCGCCTAGTACACCAATAGTACATTTCGTACCTGGTATTCCTCTATATCCCACCTTACGCTTGAAACGCCCCCACAGGCCAAACCTATCAGCCCATCTGTCCACGTCGTCACAGTCAT
>CAZYQJ010000391.1:0-5577 GCA_964649925.1 uncultured Litorilinea sp. | reverse complement strand
GGTGGGGCCGCGCAGCGCCCTCTTTGCTCCCCTGGACCGGCTGGGGCTGATCATCCTGGACGAGGAACATGAGCCTTCGTACAAACAGGATGCTGAAGTCTGGGGCGCGCACAAGGCCTATTATGATGCGCGGCGCGTGGCAAGCCATCTGGCCGACCTGGTGGGCGGGGTGGTGATCTTTGGCAGCGCCACCCCCAGCCTGGAAGCCTATGAGGCGGCAGAGCGTGGGGAGATAACGCTGCTCACCATGCCGCGGCGTGTGCTCGGTCACGGGCCAGCCACGCCGCGGCGGAGCCGGTACGCTATGCCGAAATGCCGCCGGTCGAGGTGGTGGATATGCGGTTGGAACTGCGTGCGGGCAACCGCAGCATCCTGAGCCGCAGCCTGCAAAGTGAACTGCACGCCACGCTGGATGCCGGGGAACAGGCGATCCTCTTTTTGAACCGGCGCGGCAGCAGCACCTTTGTCAACTGCCGCGACTGCGGCCATGTGGAGGAATGCCCGCGCTGTGATGTGCCGCTGACCTATCATGAACGCGCTAACGTCTTGATCTGCCATCACTGCAACCGGCGCTATCCAATCCCCACGGTCTGCCCGGTCTGCCAGAGCAAACGCATCCGCTATTTTGGCACAGGCACACAGCGCATCGAAGAACTGGTACAGCAGATTGCGCCGCGGGCGCGCCTGCTGCGCTGGGATGCCGACACCACGGCAGGCAAGGGCAGCCATGAAACCATCTTGGCACGCTTTGCAAAACATGAGGCCGATATCTTGGTGGGCACGCAGATGATCGCCAAGGGGCTGGACCTGCCGTTGGTGACGCTGGTCGGGGTGATCTCGGCGGATGTGGGGCTGTATCTGCCGGACTTTCGCAGCGGCGAGCGGTCATTTCAGTTGTTGACGCAGGTGGCCGGTCGCGCCGGGCGCAGCCGCCGCGGCGGTCGCGTGGTGATCCAGACCTACACGCCGGATCATTATGTGATCCAGGCGGCGGCGCGGCATGACTATGCGGCCTTCTACCGCCGCGAACTGCGCTATCGCCAGGAGCATGGCTACCCACCGCTGCGGCGCATGGCGCGCCTGGTCTATTGGGATAAACGCCAGGCCAAGGCACAGGAAGCCGCGGAAACCTTGGCCGAGGCGTTGCAACTGCGCCTGCAGGAGATGGGCCTAGGGCCGGATGATGCCAGGGTGGTGGGGCCTGCGCCTGCCTTTTTTGCGCGGTTCCGCGGCTATTACCGCTGGCAGATCTTGCTCACAACCGCCGACCCTGCCGCAGTGTTGCGCCCGATGACGATCCCATTCGGTTGGCGGGTGGACGTGGACCCGGTGACGGTGCTGTAGCCAGGGGATCGGCGGCGTTTGATATTTGAGGGGGCTGACCGTAGAATACAGGTATGAGCGAAGACGCGAACGACATGCATCATGAACAAGATGTGCATGATGAACGTGATGAGCATGTACAACCCCCAAATGCTTTGGCCGGTCGTCAGGGGATGATCCAGTGGTTGACCCTGAAGGAGGCGAGTGAGTTTCTGGGCGTCCACTTTACGACGTTGCGGAAGTGGGCGGACGAGGGGGAGATTCGCGTCTTTCGCACGCCCGGCGGCCATCGCCGCTTTAGCGCCGCCGATCTGCGCCGCTTTTTGGAAGAACGCGTGCGTCAGGATGTCGTGCCGGATTCGGATGCTTTTCTGACTGTGGCTGTCGACCGCGTGCGCGAGGAGTTACAGAAAGTCCCGCATGATATGGGCCGTTGGGCCTACCAGGCGGATGAGGAGGCGCGCAGCCTGCAGCGCCAGCGCGGGCGGCGGCTCTTTGCGCTGGCGATTGCCTATGCACTCAAGCCCAACCAGCGGGCGCGGGTGCTGACCGAAGCGCGGCAGTTGGGGCTGGAATATGGGCGCGAAGCGGCAGAAAGCCGCTTAGGGCTGATGGAAACCGGCCGCGCCGTACAGTTCTTCCGCGCACAGTTGAACCAAGTCTTGCACAGCAGCGAGACCTCGCATGTGCTGGATGCCGACGATGTGCGCGTGCGCCAGACGATAGACGCCTTCCTGGATGAAGTGCTGTATGCTGTCCTCAACGGCTACGAGCAAGCGTTGGGGAGTGGTCAGTAGGCAGAAGATATAACCGCTTCTCTACGTTTGCATCTTTTTCTTTTCTGGCTCTTCCTGATCTTTGCGTACGCTGCGACTCTGTGGCGAATCCTCTGCTCCTATTGCCTACTCCCTATCCGCGGCGCGTTCGACTAGAGCTACACCTGGGCGCGGCTCTGGGCCGAAGACGGGCCCATCGTCGAGCGTGAAGTTCATCAACTCGTACTGCGCCGGGTCAAATTGCGGCCACGCCGGTAACCCCTCCTCATTGGGATCACCTGTCCTCACGAAGTTCCCGACATAGAGGTTAAACGCGCGCGCCACCGCACGGTCGTTGTCGGTGACTTCTTCAGCATATTTTGCATCCAACTGATCAAAGAGAAAGGGAAGTTCCCCTGCGTGCCCCTGACCGGTTGACTCGGGGCGTGTGGATTCGGCTGTATAGGTGAAGCGGTAGAGCCAAGCCGGTTCGCCCGCTGCTGTCATCTGTCTGGCGACGAAGCGCGCCGGTTCATGCATTGTCATATCCGCGCCAATCGCCAATAGAAGGCGCGCAAAACCCTCCGCGTCGCCTATCTCATCCGCACCATAGGCGGCACGCGCCGCCGCGGCGTCTTCTCCAAAATACGCAAACGGATCAAGCTTGGAGGGTGGAAAATGCAGGGGGATATCGAGCGCGGTCGTCCCGATTATCAGCGGCATAGCGGCTGCATCCCCGCTGCGGAGGATGTCGCCCGGCTCGCCGGTTACGATCGTGCCATCCAGCATCGCTGTGCCTGGGAAGACGTTTGAACCCGCTAGCGCCCTGTTGAGCAACACCGGCAGCGTGAGGTCTCCGGCAAGCACGTCTGCGGGGAGTGCGCGCAGCGCGGCGAGCGTCTCCGGGCCATCTCCTTCGATACCGAGCGATGTGGCAAAGTCGGCGTCGGTCTGATCGGCTGAGGGATTCCCTGGGGTGCCTCCGGTGATTGCGTGCGCGACGAGCGCCCTGCGTCCGCTGCCTGACATGATCACGACGCGTTGGAACAAGCCCTCTACCGCCGGTGACGTGAGCAGATGGAGAACCGATGCGCCGCCTGCCGACTGGCCCATCAGAGTCACTTGCTGTGGGTCGCCGCCAAACGCTGCGATATTGGTTTGCACCCACTGGAGCGCGGCGATCTGGTCCATATAGCCGAAGTTGCCGACCGGCCCTTCGTTGGCGGCGAGCAGCGCAGGATGGGCAAAGAACCCAAATCGGCCAAGCCGGTAAGCAAGACTGACTACGACGATGCCTTGGCGTGCAAAGGCGCTGCCATCATACCAGGAGATCGACGGGCCGCCGCCGACATAGCCGCCGCCGTGGATCCACACCAGCACCGGCAGCTTGGCATCGGGCGCAGTGCCGGTGGGCTGCCAGACATTGACGAACAGGCAATCTTCGGAAGGGGTTGTCTGAATGGCCTCGGCCTCGCTCAACGCTTGCATGCAGTCAGGCCCGAACTCACTCGCATCGCGCACGCCAGCCCACGGCGCTACTGGCTGGGGGGCGCGCCAGCGTAGCTCTCCTACCGGCGGCGCAGCATAGGGAATCCCCTTAAAAGCAGCCACATCGCCTGCAACCACCCCGGCGACATCGCCATGTTCCGTCCTTACAATCAACTGCCCCGGCACTGCTGAGACAGGCGTGGGCGCCTGGATTGGGGCGCATCCTGCCAAGACGATCAGCCATACGACGATGGCGCAGCGCGCACGCCCTACACTGGATTGGCTGGGTAGCTGCATACTTCCCCCTCCACGCAAGGTGAGTCATGGGCGGCCGACAGATAGACGGATAGAGGTCGCAGTGTGTTAGGCGATGGGCTTGTAGATGCTAACGTTTCTGCCAGAAAAGTGCAAGCGGAAAAGAGCCGGAAGTCTGGGCGTGGCCGGTGCTGGGTCTACCGCTGGACAGCGGCGCGCACATGGCCTTGATGCCGGTCCAACAGCCCGCGCGCCTCTCCGGCCGTGACCCCTACAATCGCCATCACCACCGCCACCTTGACCTCCCAGCCGGACGCGACCAGCGTGGCTTCGGCCTCCTCTTGGGTGACGGCTGCGGCCTCGGCCACAATGCGCACGGCGCGAGCGCGCAGCTTGGCATTGGTCGGGCGCACATCCACCATCAGGTTGCCATACACCTTGCCCAGCCGGATCATGCTGGCGGTACTCAGCATGTTGAGTGTGAGCTTTTGCGCCGTGCCTGCCTTCATGCGTGTGCTGCCGGTGATGACCTCCGGGCCGGTCAGCAGTTCGATGGCGACCGTCGCCGCCTCGGCCATGGGGGAAGCGGGGGCGCAGACGACGGCGATCACCGGCGCGCCGAGCGAGCGGGCGTGGTGCATGCCGCCCAAGACATAGGGCGTGCGCCCGCTGGCGGCAATGCCCACCAGGATATCACCCGCGGTGAAGTCATGCGCCTGGAGATCGGTACGGCCCTGGTCGGGATCATCTTCGGCAGCCTCCACTGAGTCAGTCAGGGCAATGCGGCCACCTGCAATCAGACCAACGGCGCGCTCGCGCTCGAAGCTGTAGGTGGGCAGCAGTTCGGAGGCGTCGAGGACACCCAACCGCCCGCTTGTGCCTGCGCCCTGATAGAAGAGCCGGTGGCCTGCCTCTAATGAGGCGACAATCAGGTCGACCGCAGCGGCGATCTGGGGCAGGGCCTCGGCCACGGCCAGGGGGACTTGGGCATCCTGGCGGTTGATGAGGCGGCAGATGTCGAGTGTCGAGAGCGTGTCGATGGCTGCGCTGGCCGGGTTGCGTTGTTCGGTTAGGGGCAGGGAGTGGAGAGACTGTTTCAAGGCAGACTCCTTACGGTGTAGTCAGGTTTTGCCTGTATACACAAGAATGTGGGCGAATCGTAGGGGAATCGCCGTTTTGGATGTTGGTGCGCGGCGCGCCGATCAGGATGCGGTATCGGATTGTATTGGCGGCGTCTGATCCCACGCTTAGCCCCATCGCCAATGGATGCGCGCGTGCGGTGTCGTGCGCAAAGGTGGCGAGATTGGGCTGATCTCGATTGTACTCGGCCCGTCGCCAGCGCGGCAAAGGTGGCGAACGGCAATGCGGAATCCTCCTGTCGCCACGCAGATCAGGCGAGATTTCGGGTGAGAAACCGGCATAGAGCGACCTACGGGGTGTTTGAGGAACGGTTGCGTGCGCCACAAAGTGCTGATATAATGTTAATCCCACTTACCGATGACACGCGTTTCCGTAGCTAGAATCAACAGCGTCGATTCAGCAACAGCGTCGGGATCGGCGCCCAACCTGTACAGATTTGTGACGTTTTCAGCCTGTCCAGTGGTGCGGTATAATTGTGCCATACAGGTTCGCCCCGCGAAGTCTGTACGAAACAAAAAAAGTTCAACCATTTCTTGACACAAAGGGAGGTTTCTATGCTGAGCCGAAGGAACTGGGTGGTACTGATTGTCTCGTTGCTGCTGGTGGCAAGCCTGGC
>CAZYQJ010000390.1:0-5582 GCA_964649925.1 uncultured Litorilinea sp. | reverse complement strand
GACGTTGGATCGGCGCATTGCCGATCTTGTACGGGGCAAAGCGCGGGTCAAGCACCAACACATCCGGTTCAGGATAGCGCACGATGTCGCCATTGGGGCCGTATTTGCGCTGGGCATCAGCGCCTTGGGGAGCCAGCGCGGCCGCACCGGCGACAGCCGCAGCGGTCAGCAGGCTGCGCCGCGACAATGACGTGGTAGACATCCAATCCTTTGATGCTTCGTTCGGCATGCCTCTCCTCCTTGGTTCTGGGTTGATGAAAAGGTGGATCAAATCCAGATGGTATGTCGCAACCACACATGCACAGCAGCCAAGTTTCAGGTGACCGGGTGCGTGCTGCGTGGGGGTGCGCCAGCTTGATTGGATACGCCGCGAATTTTGAGGCCAAGTGAGATGGGAACAACGCGCCCGCTGCAGTCAACAGGATGGGGAGCAGGCGTCGACGGAGGGCCGTACTGCACAGACGCAATTGGACTGATTGTAGATCGGGATTGCGGATGTGTCTATGGCGCGATCCCTGCGCTTTTCGGTTGTATAGAGATATGGCGATATAGGGAGTAGCCAGTTGTCCGTAGTCAGAGTGGAGGCGGAGGCGGCCATGATCTGCCACGAAGTGGGGATGTAGTCCTCCCTCCCTATCTCCCTTCTGCTATCCCGTGCGGACGGGCACGCCGCTGGCCGCGGCGGCTGCGGCCAGGTCAGCCATGTGCGCCGGGGTGGGGGGTGTCAGGGCCGCGGCGCGATAGTCTAGATCCAGGCTGCGATACTTGCTCTTCGCCATGGGGTGATAGGGCAGCAGTTCATAGTAAAGCAGGTTGGGCAGGCGCGCCGCGAATTCGGCAATCGCTGCCACCTCCGCCGCGCTGTCATTGACGCCGGGGATGATGGGCGTGCGGACGATCAGCGGCTGCGGCTGTGCGCCCAAGCGCAGAGCGTTCGCCAGGATGCGGTCATTGGGCACGCCGGTAGCGGCACGATGTTTGGCCGTGTCCAGATGTTTGATGTCCATCATCACCAGGTCTACCAGCGGCAGCACCGCGGCCAGCCGTTCCCAGGCCAGGTTGGCCGCGGTCTCAATCGCCGTATGGATGCCCGCACCGCGGCAGGCATCCAATAAGGCCATCGCAAAGTCCAGTTGCAGCAGCGGTTCGCCGCCTGAGAGCGTCACCCCTCCACCGGACGACGCATAGAAGGGCGCATCAGCCAGGATGTCCTCCATCACATCCGCCACATCCACGCGCGTGCCGACCAAGACCAGCGCATGGGAATAGCAGGTCTCCACGCACAGCCCGCAGCCGTCGCAGCGCTGGCGGGCGAAGAGATGATTGCCTTCACCGTCGATTCGGTGCGCCGCTTGGGGACATCGTTCCACGCACGCGCCGCAAAAGATACAGCGTTCGGGAAAGAACTGCACCTCAGGATGCCGCTCGATATCCTCCGGGTTGTGACACCAGAAACAGCGCAGGTTGCACCCTTTGAAGAATACCGTGGTGCGGATGCCCGGCCCGTCGTGGATCGAAAAGCGTTGGATATTGGTGATCAGCCCGTGCGGCGTGCGACCAAGCATGGGGCGTCTTACCCTTCGGCAATGATGCGATCCACCACCAACTGGCGGAACTCCGGCGAGAGGCTGGCGAAGTAGGCGCTGAAGCCGGTGACGCGCACGATCAGGTCGGGGTACTTCGACGGGTCGCGGTGCGCCTCCAGCACCTTGTTCTTGTCCAGCACGTTGAGATTGATCTGCGTGCCGCCCAGGTCAAAGTGCGTGCGGATCAGGCTTTCCACCTTGGCGATGGCCTCCTGCTCGCGTGCCAGGCCAGGGTCAAGTTCCAACTGCATGGGGGCAGCGTTGCCCAGCCCAGGCTGCACAGAGGCGATTGCTACGGCCAGGGCCGTGGTCGCGCCGTCCTCGCGGAAGCCGGGGTTGGGGTTGCAGCCATGCGAGATGGGATCGCCCGCGCGACGGCCATCGGGGGTCGCGCCCAACTGCTTGCCCATCGCCAGCGTGCTGGCCCAAGAGAACAGCCCCGGCGTGAGTTTGAACCCGGGCGTGGGCTGTGTGCGAACCAGGTCGGTAAAGCACTGCACGATCTGTTTGGCCCAGGCGTCGGCGCGCGAGTGGCCGCTGCCATAGCGGGAAACGCTCTTGAGCATCAGCCGGGCATGTTCGCCGCCCGGTTCTTCCCAGTTGCTGTCCAGGTGGTGCAGCAGTTCGCCCCACGCCAGGCGGCCTTCACGCTCCACACGCTGTTCCACCGCGGCAAACGAATCGGCAGCGGTCGCCAGGGCTGCGCCGTCGATCCCCAGGTTGTAAAACTCCAGGCTGCCGTGCGTGGCGTCGCGACCCAACTCAATCGGCCCATAGCAGAGCAGGTCCAGCACCAGTTCTGGAAAAACCTCATGCATGTGTTCCAGATGGAAGGCCAGGCCTTCGGTGATGACCTCGACGGCGCGGCGCAGATGGAATGAGAAGCGGTCCCACAGTTCGGCCACACTGGGCGCAACGCGCGCATCGGCCAGCATATCGCGCAGGGCCACATCAAAGACCGTGGCGAAATTGAGCTTGACCATGTCGTTCATCGTATATTCGCGGCCAGGGATGGCGCTCCAATGACAGCCTGAATAGGCGCGCTGGCGAGCCAGTTCAAGCGGAAAGCCGTTGTCCACCAGGCCGCGGATGGTCTGGTCAATGCCCAGGAACTTGGGGAAGCCCGCCTTGTGGGCAAACTGCAACTCGACCCCGCGGCGCAGCAGGCCGGGGTCCACGCCTTCGCCCACACAGACGCCGATATTGACCGGGATCCGCAGGCGGTCTATCGCCTCCAACACCAGATAGGAGACGCGTTTGGTCACATCCCGGCCGTTTGCGTCCGGCCCGCCGAGTTGAGCATAGGTGGTGTCACGCAGCAGCATACAGGCGATATGAAAGACCGCTTCATCGTCGGTCAGCTGACCTGCGGCCCTATCTCGCTCATAGTAAGGGTTGAGCAGCACATCCAACCGGCCCAGCGCGCCGCTGCCGTTGTACATGCGCGCTGCCATCAAGTACCAGGTGATCCACTGGCAGGCTTCGCGGAAGGTGCGCGGGGGGTCTTGGATCAGGTGGCAGTTGGTGTTGGCAATCTCTTCCAGGTTTTGGCGCAACTGGGGGGCGCTCTCCTGGCTTGCCATCTCCCAGGCAGCCACAGCATGGCGGCGAATCCA
Source organism: uncultured Litorilinea sp. (assembly GCA_964649925.1). Classification (GTDB taxonomy): domain Bacteria; phylum Chloroflexota; class Anaerolineae; order Caldilineales; family Caldilineaceae; genus QEUY01. The sequence goes on along the minus strand of CAZYQJ010000390.1, from coordinate 2,380 downwards.
ATGCTGGATGCCCAACACGACCTGCTCCAGCCCGTCGTAAAAGTCGTCGGCGTGAGGGGTGTGCAGGGCGCGGTAGTCTGCAATCTGCTCCAGAATGCCGCCCCAGCCCAATTCCAGCCCAATCGACAGGTCGGGACAAAAATGCTGCGCGCCGCCGATGCCTGTGATCAGTTGGTACTTTTGCTGTTCTTCGTGGAGGTGCGAATAGTCCAGGTCCGGGTTCCAACCGTGACGCCGGTAGGAGGTGAAGTTCGCCATCACTGCGCCCGCCATCGAACAGAGCGGGTCGATGTAGGTCGGGTGGGCGTCGAGCAAGCGGCGGAAGTTTTCACCGCACAGTTTGGGGCCGTAGAAACCGCCATTGGGGTGGTTGCTCGCCATCTCAACCCCGTCGATCAGGGCGTCGGTGATCATCACGCCCGACCCGCTGACTGCCTGCACGATCTTGCGTACTTCAGGAGGGGGCAGGATCAACGCCCAGTCGTCGTGATCCATCGCGCCGATGACCCGCTGCTTTTCCTGGGTCTGGGCCAACTTGGTGCGGCGCAGCGCATCCAATCGATCTTGATAGGTCAATGTTTGATGTGGTGCTTCGTAAATCATGGGGTGTAGCTGTCCCTCCGGAACCATGTTCGAGACGAATCCTAGCCGCGCACACTGCGCCCAGGTTGAAGGAGGTGTGCGGCAGAGGTACGTTTGCTGTACCTACCATGACACAGATCTGGAACGGCGACTAGGGCCGGTTGTCCTGTTTTTGATGGGCCAAGCGGGTAAACGAGAGGATGACGGAGAGGCGCACAAAAAAAGCCGAGCAGCCTGTGGGCGTCGGCTGCTCGGCACGCTGGCTGTGGCGTTTATCACTGCGGGGGTTTCGGCGTATGCACGATCCCGTTCTCATGGGGGATGTCGGGGTTTGTCAACTCTTCACTGGAGACAATCCGCCCCATGAGCGATTGGAACGTCCCCATCTGATCCGCCGACAGCCGTTCCTCGGCGGTGCGGAGTACGCCCTGGAGCAACCACTTGGGCAGGGTGAGCGTCACCGTGACCTCACCGACGTGTTTTTCTTCCCAGGCTCTATTGATACAGTGGCGCAGAAATTCGCTGCGATTGGCGGTTAGCTCATCCAGCCGCGCAATGTCCTCTGGATATAAGCTGATGTGCAACTGCTGCCGACGTTTGGATGCTGGTTTGCTGGGGCGTCCAGCTCGGTGGTGAGACATGACTCTGTTTCCTCCCATGACTCGAATCCCCTAACAATCCCGCTCGTAGCCCACGGAGCCGGCCATGCATCCACCGGGCCACCAACAGACTGTCAGAAAGTATTTGAGGCGAAGCCGGAGCGACATGGGCTACACGCGCGGCCAACCCTGCGTTCCGTCATCTATGTAGACGCACACATCAAGATTCCGAAACGGTCCACGGGACGATTGGTCCCATCTCACTTTGGCTTCGACGCTGTTGTTACGTCTGTCCGCGCAACCGCCCGAACAAACGTGATCGACTACAGAACTTATGTTTTATTCTGTACGAGGTTTGGGGTTTTTGTCAACATCCAGATCGGCCCATCCAGGCTATGGAACAAATGTGCAACTACTAGACGTTATTATTTTTGTGTGGTGACAAGAATAGATGTTTTCGCGCGTCCCGCGCGATTGCATGTTGACAAAAATAGAACAAATATGCTAAAATAGAGGAACGGAAAGGCTTTGAGGAGATGGGTGAACAGAACTTAGGAGGGACACAAAAAATGGCGACAGCCGTTGTCGTTGCCACTGTTGTGCAGACCAATATGAGCGAGTCCGCATTGCGTACTGCCGTCCTCGAACAGGTGCGTGACCATGAGCGCGACCTGATGGCGAGTCTGGCGGACCGCGGGGAGGAGGCCAACGTGGTGACTGCTATCTTGAACGTCGAGGAGTTCATGGACTATATGCTGCAGCGGCTCCCCCGTCCCGCCGATGCTGTGCCAGCCCCTGTCAAGTCTGACAGCAAACACAAGACGACCGTCCAGCCGGGCGACATGAACGAGATCGATTTCATGAACGCCATCCTGGATGAGATGCAGGCGGGCACACATCAATCGAGTGTGTATCTGACCGAGGCCGACTATCAGGCGTTAGAGGATGAAACCCCAGGCGCCCATTTGGGGCAGCACCCCTATCTCTATTGAGTCCAGCCGGCCACAGGTTCCGGATCGGACGACTAGACCTAGATCCCAGGAGCGTGGGGTGATTGAGTACACCTACCGACGATTTGAAACAGCGGGGAGGATGAGCACCATGGCGACGAAAAAGACAACTCAAGCAGCGGTCGATAACGCAGAGGCCCAGGCCAACCTAGTCAATGCAGAGAATAAAATAACGGAGTCCGGATTTGT
>CAZYQJ010000389.1:0-5583 GCA_964649925.1 uncultured Litorilinea sp. | reverse complement strand
CCGTCGCCGATGAAATTGAAGCTCAATGAGACCAACACCAGCGGGATGCCGGGCACAAGCGGGAGCCAGGGATGCTGGAACATGTAGCTCTGCGACTGCGCCATCATGTTACCCCAAGTCGGCGTGGGGTCTTGGATGCCCAGCCCCAAAAAGCTCAGCGCCGCTTCCAGGATGATCACGTTGCCCAGCGACAGGCTGGCGTTGACCAGGATCGGGGCCAGGCCATTGGGGATGATGTGGCGCACGATAATGCGCGCATCGGACGCGCCCAGGGCACGCAGCGATTCGACAAAATCCTGGTTTCGCAGCGAAAGCGCCATGCCGCGCATCAAGCGCGCCGCGCTCAGCCAGCCAAACGCCACCAGGATCAAGACCAAGACCACAACCTTCTGCGCCTCGCGCTCGGAAGCAAGCAAGACGCCGCTGATGGCGCTGACTATAAAATCAGGCAGTGGGAGTTGGGCGTCCGTCTTGATTAAGATGGCAGAGACGATCAGCAGCACGGGCAGCAGCGGGATCGAGAGCATAAACTCGATCAGGCGCGAGATGACGGCATCGATCCAACCGCCATAGTAACCCGCCAGCGCGCCAATCAAGACGCCCAGCGTTTCCGACAGCAAGACCACGGAGATTGCAATCGAAAGCGAAATGCGCCCGGCATACAGCACGCGCGTAAAGAGGTCGCGGCCAATATGATCCACGCCCAGAAAATGGGATCGTCCATCGCTGCCCACCGCGCCCGGAGGCGCAGGCCGCGCCGAAATCGCCACGTCCACCGCATCGCGCGGGAAGGTCGTGATCAGCGGGGCCAGGAGTGACACGACAAAGATGAAGAGAATGAGAAAAAACGAGAAGACAGCCAAGCGGTGGCGCAGAAAGCGCCGCATGACGATTTGCAGTTGACTCTCTTCTTTAGTCTCCGCAACCGTCCCTTTGATCGGCAGAGCACCGGCAGTTGTCGCCATAGTAGTTCTCTCCAGAGTCAATTTCCCGTAGTTTACGTATATTTGATACGCGGGTCAACCACGGTATACAGAATGTCCCCCAACAGCGTTGCGAATACGGTCAGAATGGCCGTGATAAAGATGAATGCCAGTGCAACCGGCCAATCGCTGCGGTTGAGCGCATCCACGTAGAGGCGTCCCATCCCCGGCCAGGCGAAGACGGTCTCGGTGATGATGGCTCCGGCAAAGACGCCGGGGATCTGCAAGACCAAGATGGTGACAAACGGGATCAGAGCGTTGCGGAGGGCGTGCTTCATGATCACCACCCGTTCCACCAACCCTTTGGCGCGCGCCGTGCGGACATAGTCCTGGCGCAGCACTTCCAGCATCGAAGATCGCACAAAGCGGCTCCAGGTAGCTGTGTTGAAGAAGGTCAGCACGGTGAGCGGCATGATGAGGTGCAGCAGGTGGTCGGCGGGCGAACCAGGCTCGATGCGTGGCAGCCACGACGCAATCTCATACGGGCGGATCGAGACACGCAGTCCCGAAGGCAGCCGCGGAATCCACGGTACGGTATCCTCCAAAAAGATCGGCATCACCGAAAAGGCCAGGATCATCAGCAGCCCGAAGAAGAAGACGGGCATCGATGATCCGATGAAGGAGATCGTCGTGAAGAAATAGTCAAAGCGGGAATACTGGCGCACCGCGCTGTAGATGCCAATGGGTACGCCGATCAGCAGCGAAAGCACCAGCGCGCTGATCATCAATTCAAGCGTCGGCCCCAGACGGCTCAGCAGCTCGGCGGAGACAGGCGCGCCCTGGCGGATTACCGTCGAGCGGCCAAAGTCACCGCGCAGCACGCCCTTGCTGCTCCGCACCTCGGGGTGAATTTGAGGGATTTCGTGCAGATATACATAGTCGTCACAAGTGCCGTCGTCGTTGGGCAGATAACAGCCCACCGGCACATTGACAAGCCACTCCAGCCCACCGATGACGATCGGGCCGTTAGGGACCCCGATCAGCCAGCGCGTAAAGCGCACCGGCCAATAGAGATCCATCTCGAATTCAGCGCGCTTGCGTGCCATGTCCTCACGCGTGATGCGCGCCTGCTGCTGGCGGATGCCGGTAAGCGGCCCGCCCGGGGCGATGCTAAAGAGAAAATAGGTCGCCATCGCCACCAGCAGCGTGACAAACAACATCTGGATCAACCGGCGAAAGAGATAACTGGTCATAGGATATTCCTGTTATCCAAAAAAAACTGCAAAATGGGCGGGACAGATCCTCGCGACCCTGCCCGCCCATTTGCTATCCCAGGTACGAGGAGCGAGGCTCTACTTGGGCCTCGCTCCTCAAGTTGCATGCTGCGGACTATTCGATGAAGAGGTTGAAGTCGATGTGTTCCCAGGTGGGGCTAGGGATGATCTCGATATTGACAGGCGCACCCTCTGCTGCGGCGTCTACCAGGGTTTGCACCTCAGCGCCGCCGCCCAGGGTGGCCTTCTCCAGATAATCCACATCCCCCGACAGCAACTGGGCCACGGCCTGGTTGGTATCGGTGATGATCACGATCACGATGCGCTCAGCGCCGACCTCACCCGCATAATAGGGGTTGCGTTCGAGGGTGATGCTCTGGCCCTTGATCCACTCGGTGATCATGTAGGGACCGGCGCTCAACGGCATTTCGGCGATCTCGGGGAGGGTGGCCCACTCAGCAGCAGGCACGTCGGCCAGGCGGCGACCGTCGCTGATCACCTGGTGCGCCGGGTAGATGGCCGCGCGCGGGCTGATCGAGAAGGGCATCAGATAGTAGGTCGAGGACTGGACACCCGGCAGGTAGGTGATGGTCCACTCAATGTCTTCACCTTCGCTGTATTCAATGCTGGCAAAGGTGTCGCAGGTGGTGAAGGTGGTGGCGCCGGATTCAGGATCACAGTTGATCTGATTGGCCAGCCGCACATCCTCGATCGAGCCAGGCGTGCCGTCGCTCCAGGTGTAGGGATTGAGCCGGTAGGTGACTACCAACTGCGGCAGTTCCAGCGGGCTGGAGCCGTCGTATTCGACGATTTCGCCCTCGACAATGATGCGTGTCCCCGCAGCCAGTTCTTCCGGCTCGCCGTCGGCGTTGTAGACCATGTCGCCCACTTCCACGGGAACCATCTCATTGGTCGCCAACCCCGAATCGAGGGTGCTCAACTCGGTCTGCATGACTGCCTGGAAGTCATAGCTGTACTGGGTATTGCCTTCCTGGTTCGCCATCTGAGCGATCTGCGCCTGCACCGCCGCGCTTTCGACCAGGGTGAACATGGAGGCCGGTTCCTGCGAGAAGCCGACCACGATCGTATCGCCGCCGTCAGCCAGCCGCCATTGGGCAGCGCTGGCAGTGGCGTACTCGGTCGGGTCGACGATGATGCCTTCCAGGTTGGCGCTCCAGGCCTCGGCCTCGGCGCGCTGGAAGAGCGGCAGCGAGACCATGTCCTTGGCAAACTCTTCCTGCACCGCGTTATAGGCCTCGATGCGGAGCGCCTCGTCCAGCGTGTTGTTGGCTAACACGATGTTGTCGCTGGCGCGCTGGTTGCACCACCCCATGCTGTTCTGGCCCTCCCAGTTGTTGCTGGGCAGCGGGATCTGGTTGCAGGCATAGAGTGTCTGGCCAGAGGGGTCCGCCTGGCCGACCCAGGCATATGCGCCCATCTCAAACTCGCGGCGCGCCAGACCGGTGGTATCGCCAAACCACCAGGAGGCCGGGGTGTGGTTGCGGGTAATGTCGAACCCACACCCTTCCAGATTCTGCTCGGCCACGGCAGCCCAGGTCTGGCGGAATTGGGCGTCGGTGGTCGTCAGGCTCAGTGCGAGGGGGTCGCCGTTGGCGTTCTGGCGTACGGTGCCGCCCTCGGGCAATGTCCAGCCGGCTTCGTCCAGAAGGGCAGCGCCCGCCTCGGGGTCGTAGGGATAGTCCTGGTACGGCCCGCTGTAGGCCCAGTGGGTCTTGGGCAGGAAGGTGTCCATCCGCAGGCTAGCCCGTTCCCCCTCGTCCACATACGGATAGACCGAGGCGATCAGGGCATCGCGGTCGATACAGTGGGCGATGGCCTGGCGCACGCGCACGTCGCTCAGGATCGGGTGCGGTGTGGTGTAGGCTTCAGCGCTGAACTCACGCTCGGCAGGGACTTCCGCCTCCGCCTCTGCCGCCTCTTCTGCCGGGGCTTCGGTCGCTGCGGCCTCGGGGGCCGTTGTTCCAGCAGGAGCGACACAGGCACTGACCAGCGCGAGCAGGACCAGGGCCGTCAGCCAAATGGCGCTCATACGCAGGAGGTTACCTCGAGATCTACTCTTGTTCATATCACACCCTTTTCTCCTTACTCTGATTCGAATTGAACAGACAGAGGAACCGCTATACCCCGCGCTGCCGCGGGTCGAACGCATCGCGCAGCCCATCTCCTAAAAAGTTAAACGCCAATACGGTCAGGACCAACGCGCCAGCAGGGACAAGGATAATGTGTGGCGATGAACGTAGCGCCAAAAAACCTTCATTGACCATAATACCCCAACTCGGCGTGGGTGCGTCCACACCCAGCCCGATAAAGCTGAGCAGAGCCTCCAGCAAGATGTAGCCGGGAATTTGCAGCGTTTCCTGCACAATACACGGCCCCAAGATGTTGGGCAGCAAATGGCCGAAGAGAATACGAGGTGGGCGGCTGCCGGTGGCGCGTGCCGCCTCGACAAATTCTTTCTGCTTGTATGAGAGGGTTTGGCCGCGCGCAATGCGCGCCATGCCAATCCAGTTGAGCGCGCCGATGGCGATAAAAACAAAGAGCATGCCGCCCATCGCACTGTTCCACTCCAGGATCATGCCGACAAAGCCCTCGTACCCGCCGCGACGCGCCATCGCCTTGAAATAGACCTGCATCAAAATGACGACGATGACGATGGGTAGGCCGTAGAGAAAATCCACAAACCGCATCATCAGTTCATCCACCCGCCCACCAAAGTAACCGGCAGTCAGCCCATAACTCAGCCCAATGATCAGGCTCACCATAGCGGCTGTCAGCGCGACGGCGAGCGAAACGCGTGCGCCGTAAATGGTACGGGTCAGCAGGTCACGGCCCAATGAGTCGGCCCCGGCCCAGTAGACAAACCCTTCCAGGCTGGGGTTGGCCGATTCACTCATGGGCGGGACGGCATTGTCCTGCAATGTCTGTTTGGCATATGGAGGCTGGTTGAACTGCTCCAGCACATCGCCATAGCCCTGGAGGACAAAGGGGTTGAGCAACCCCGCAAGAATGGCAATCAAACCCAAGACGATGATAAAACTGCCACTGATCACAGCCAGCCGGTGATGCAGCAGGCTGCGCCAGGCATCTCCCAACGGGCTGCGCGGTGGGCTGACCAGTTCCACACTGGCAGTGCTATGGGAGGTTTTTCTTAGACTTTGCTCTGCAACGACCACGTCACACTCTCTTTATGAAAGCTTGTCTGATCCCTCACCGTTCACGACCGGCTTTCCGAGTGGGAGGTTGCCCCTTCCTGCTCCGGTTGGCCCTCTGCTGCGACGAGATACGTTCCGTCGCAGCATTCGGTGTAGCACAGCACGACGTGAGCGCAGTGACAGAATCTCAGACAACTTCATCACATAAGGCAG
>CAZYQJ010000388.1:0-5583 GCA_964649925.1 uncultured Litorilinea sp. | reverse complement strand
GGAACTGCGCGGGCGGCCCATCACGCGCGATATTGACTGGGGCGTGACCATCCCGCTACCGGGGTACGATACCAAGCGCATCTATGTCTGGTATGAGGCGGTGATCGGCTACCTGCGCGCGGCGCAGGAATGGGCCAAACTCACCGGCGAGCCGGATGCGTGGCGTGATTGGTGGGATGCCAACGTCAACCCCAACGCGCTGATCTACAACTTCATCGGCAAGGACAACATCCCCTTCCACACCATCATCTGGCCGGGGATGTTGATCGGCTATAACGCCGGGGAGGGGGACAAACTCAACCTGCCCTATGACGTGCCCGCCAACGAGTACTTGAACCTGGGGGGCGGCAAGTTTAGCACCAGCCGCGGCCGCGTGATCGGGTTCAACACCGTGCTGCGTGAGTTCCAGCCCGATGCCTGGCGCTATGTGCTGACCGCCATGGCCCCGGAAAGCGCCGACGTGGAATTCACCTGGCAGGAGTTTATGGATCGCGTCAACAACGAACTGGTCGCCAACTGGGGCAACCTGGTCAACCGCGTGGTGGGCTTTGCCTACAAGCGGTTCGACGGGAAGATCCCGGCCCCTGGGGAACTCGACCCGGTGGACCAGGCGTTGTTGGAGGAGATCCGCGCCGGGTTCAACACGGTGGGCGATCTGTATGCAGCGGCTAAGCTCAAGGCCGCGTTGACCGAAGCGCGGCGGTTGAGCCAGCGCGTCAACCAGTATCTAAACGAAAAGGCCCCGTGGCAGGCCATCAAGAGCGACCCGGCAGGCGCAGCGACCAGTGTTTATGTGGCGCTGCAGGCCATCGACTGGCTCAAGCTGATCTGGTCGCCCATCCTGCCCCACAGCAGCGAAGCGCTGCACCAGATGTTGGGCTATGACGCGCCGATCTTTGGCCGCCAGTACACCGAACGCGTCGAAGACGAGCGGGGCAGCCATCGGGTGCTGCGCTATGACCACACCGCGGCGACGGGCCGCTGGGAACCAGGCTTGCTGCCACCCGGTCAAGCCCTGCGCGAGCCGGTGGCGCTCTTTGCCAAGTTGGACGACGCGATCATGGCCGACAAGGTGCAGGCCATCGCGTAAGGAAGCCATGCTGCTACACATGCACTATTCGTTCCCGATGTCGTCGGTCGATATGGAACCGGCAACACCGGCGCTGGGCGATGCACACGGCGCGCTGCGCGGTTTCGACAGCCTGTACATCTGCGCCCCGCGGCGTTGGTTGGTTGCGCTCCTGGCGGCCTACCTGGTCGCCGGGAGCTTTTTCGCACTGCATACCCCACCCTGGCAGGCCCCGGACGAACCGGCGCATTACAACTATGTGGCGCATATCGCCGCCCACTTTGCGCTGCCTGTCCTATCCGAAGGCGACTATGACCAGGAGCGGCTGGAGTTATTGCTCCAGACCAAGTTTGCCCCCAAGCTATCCGCCGCAGGGCTGCGCTATGAAAACTATCAGCCGCCGCTCTATTACCTGGTCGCGACCCCAGTCTACTGGCTGACGGGCGGCAGTTTGTATGCCTTGCGGCTGTTCAACCTGCTGCTGGGCGCCGTGACGATTGCGCTGCTGTACTTCTGTCTGGAACTCGTTTTCCCCGGCAAAACCATGATCCCGCTGGGGGCCGCGGCCTTTGCCGCGCTGCTGCCGATGCACATGGCGATCTCCGCCGCGGTCAACAACGATGGCCTGGCCGAACTGCTGCTCATGGCGGCGATGCTGGTCTTGCTGCGCTGGATGCGTGCCCTGTTCTACACCAATGAACAGAGCAGCCTGGAACAAGTGCGGCGGCAGGCGCGCCGGGCGCGTCGACAGTTGGTGTTGTTGGGCGTGCTGTTGGGATTGGGGCTGCTGACCAAAATCTATGCCTATATGCTGCTGCCGATTGTGCTGTTGGTGGTGATTTTGGTGGTCTGGCTGCGCCCGCGCGTGCCCATGGCAACCTTTGAGCGGGTCAAACTCAGCCCGTCGCGGCGCAGCATGCTGCTGGGCATCCGCCGCGCCTTGTGGGTGGCGGTTCCCGCCGGTCTGTTGGGGATGCCGTTGTGGGTGCGCAATATGTGGCTCTATGGCGCGTGGGACTTTCTGGCGCTGCGCTGGCATGACCAGGTGGTGGTAGGCCAGCCGCGCACCACCGACTGGATCGAGGCCAATGGCTGGATTGCCTACAGCGAGCGCGCCTTTGGATTTACCTTTCAGAGCTTTTGGGGCGTCTTTGGGTGGATGGGCGTCTTTATGGACGAGCGCATCTATACCGCGCTGCTGCTCTTTTCGGGCGTGATCTTTATGGGGCTGTTGTGGGCCACGGTGCGCTTTATCTCCGGCGGGCCGGATACCGATATGGATGTCTTTCAACTGTCGGTGTTGATCCTCTTCGGGCTGATCCTGCTGGCGGTTGTCGTGAGCTATACCTGGTACAACATGAAATTCGTACAACACCAGGGCCGCTACTTCTTTTGGGGGATGCTGCCCATCAGCACGATCATTGCTTTGGGCTGGCGCGAGGTGTTTCAGCCGCTGCAGGGAGCCATCACCGGCTTTTTGGCGTTGGTCATGGCCGGAGCGATGGCGTTGACCGGTATGGTGACCGGCAAGGTGGACAAATGGACGCTGCTGACGATCGGCGTCATTGCCTTGATCCTGTTGGGCCAACCGCTCTTGCTGGGCGGGACAAGCCGCTACACGCTGCGCTGGCTGCCCGCCGGGGTCAAACGCTGGATGGCGCGGCCTGTGGTCGCACGGTTGCTGGGTGTGGCGCGGGCCGCTGTGTGGGCGCTGCCCTTTGGGCTGCTGCTGCTGCTGGATCTAGCGATCCCGCAGGTCTTTATTGTGCCCCAACTGGGGGGATAGACTGGCTTTGGCGATGGTAGAAAGGATGCTGTAGATGCAGTCAACATGGCGCATGGAACGCACGCGCGCCCGCATCCGGCGCACACCGGGCGATTTTGCCGTCTTGTTCGCCGGGTTAAGCGTGCTGGCCGTAGTGGGGTTGTTGTTCTGGTGGCAACTCTGGCATACCAACCGCATCTATACTGGTGTGACCGTGGCCGGTGTGCCGGTGGGCGGGCTGAGCCGCGCCGAGGCGTTGAGCCGCCTGACCCAAAACCTGACGCGCTACCCGCTGCCTACGTTGAGCGTGACCTATAACGGACGGCAGTGGCCCATCACCGGCGACCATGCGCGCGTTTCGACGGATCTGCTCGTTGCGGTCAACCGCGCCTATCTGGTGGGGAGACAGGGCGGCCCTGGCAGCCGCTTGGCCGACCAGGTGGCAGCAGGGCTGGGCGTGGTCGATGTCTCGCCCGATGTGCAGATCGATGCGGCCCAACTGCGCTATACCGTGGACCAAATCGCCAGCGAAGTCCGCACCCCGGCGCGCGCCCCGGCCCAGATGGGGGAGGTGATGGTCCCAGGCCAGCCCGGTCTGGATGTGGATGTGGAGGCGACTGTCCAGGCGTTGATCGACGCGCTGGAGGGCAGCACGCCCGGCGACCAGTTGATGACGCCGCTGGTGGTGAACCAGATCCCGGTCCCTGCGCCGCTGCCCACGGCTGCACCGGTCACAACCCCTGATGCGGCTGCCCCTTCGTTGCTCCTGCGCGACAGCCGCTATGGGCTGGAATTTGCGCTTGACCCCGTAGCGTTGGCATCCATCCTGATCTCCGACAACCCGCCCGAGGCAGACCCGGCACGGCTGCGCGCCATCCTGGACGAGTGGGCCAGTCAGGTCTACTTGGCCCCGCGCGATGCCCGTCTGCGCTTTGACCCTAACAGCGGCGAAGTGTTGGTGACGCAGACCAGCCGCCCCGGTCGCCAGTTGAATGTGGACGCGACCGCTGTCGCTGTGCGTGAAGCGCTGGCCGCAGGTCAAAACCAGGCGCTGTTGGTGGTGGAGCCCGTGGCCCCGGCAGTGGACAGCAACCGTGTGGCGGAAATGGGCATCCGTGAATTGGTGGCGAGCGGGACCAGTTCGTTTGCGGGCAGCAGCCCGGAGCGTGTGCGCAATATCGAGATCGCCGCTGAAAAGTTTGAAGGCGTGGTCATTCCGCCTGGCGGTATCTTTAGCTTCAACGAGTTTGTAGAGGATGTCTCGGCGGCCAATGGCTTTGAGGACTCGCTGATCATCTGGGGCGACCGCACCGCGGTGGGCATCGGCGGCGGCGTCTGCCAGGTGAGTACCACCGTCTTCCGTGCCGCCTACAACGCCGGAATGCCGATTGTAGAGCGTTACAACCACGGCTATGTGGTGGATTGGTACGGCGACCCAGGGCTGGACGCCACCATCTTCACCCCATCGGTCGATTTCAAGTTCCGCAACGATACGGGCGCGTATCTGCTGATCGATCCGGTGGTGAATACGGCCAACGGCATCCTGACCTTTAACTTCTATGGTACGAAACCAGCGCGCGAGGTCTATATCAGCGAGCCGGAGATTACGAATGTGCAGCCCGCGCCGCCGCCGCTCTACACGGTCGATGCGTCGGTTACGCCCGGCCAGCGCAAACAGGTGGATTGGGAAAAACCCGGCATGACCGCGACGGTGACGCGTACCATTGTCGAAGGCGGCCAGACCCGCACCGAAACGCTGGTCAGCAAGTACGAACCGTGGCGCGCCGTCTATCTGGTCGGCTCCGAAGCGGACCTGCCGGCATCGGCAGCAGCCTCGTCGGTGGCTATACCTACCCCCACCCCCAGCAACCCCACAGCCACCGCACCAACCGAAGGCGAGGCCGCCACCCCCGCGCCGGAGACCCCAACGTCCCCACCCAACGCGCCGTAGACGGGGGAGGTAGGGAGTAGGCAGATAGGGAGTAGGGGGCAGTGGGAAAGCAGTAGGCAATAGCCACTTGTCTGAGGCATATCCGAAATCGTAGGTCAGGCTTGCAGCCTGACATAGCGGCCGTCCCATGCGCTGGCCGAAAACGTGCGGATAGAAAACCGCCCCTGCCGATCTACATTGTGGCTGCTTCTATCCCCTACTTCCTACCTCCCTACCTGCCTATTGCCCATCTGCCTACTGCCTACTGCCCATTTGCCCATTGCCGAATAAGAGTGATACAACAGAGGGTGGACAGGTATCTGTGGGCTGTGTGCAGCCTGCGCGGTGATACCTACAAGCCGACATGCCAGCAGAAAGTATAGCCTGCATGAAATATCGTCTCACCCTCCTAGCGATCTTTGTGTGGATGTTCGCCGCCTGTGTCGCGCCGGTGCAGCCGGATGCATCGCAGCCCGCAGAACCGGAAGCGGCGCAGACGCTGCGCGTGGCATTATTGCCCACAACGGATGTCGTCCCCTTTTATGTGGCCCAGGAGATCGGCGCGTTTGCCGACAACGGGCTGGATGCCGAAGCTGTCCCCGTGAGCAGCGCCGCCGAGCGCGATACGGTGATCCAGACCGGTGCGGCTGATTGTGAAATGACCGATGTCCAGGGCGTGGTGTTGACCAATGCGCGCGAGGCCCAGCCGCTGCGCATCATCGCCACGGCCCGCCAGGCGACCGCGGAGCAGCCGCTCTTTTTCCTGCTCAGCGCGCCGGAGAGCGGCATCACGAGCCCTGATGAGTTGGCCGGGGCGAA
>CAZYQJ010000387.1:0-5583 GCA_964649925.1 uncultured Litorilinea sp. | reverse complement strand
GCCCCCGCGGCGTGCTGCTGCCGCTTCTCGCGCACGGACTGGGCCTCGGAGCGGTCCTCGGGCAACGCCCCGACGTCGTTCGGCGGGCTCCCGAGAACGAAGCACATGATCTTCCGCAGCGTGTACACGCCCCGCGCGATGGGGTGGCTGCGGTCGAACACGCTGTGAGAGGTCAGGTAGCTCCCCTGGGTGAGCACCCCGCGGCGCTCGTCGGGGAGGCGCGTCTCCACGAACTCGGATCCGAACTCCCCGCTCAAACCGTAGAGATCGGCCAGGTCGGCGTTGACGAAGATGTAGTCCGCCGCAAACAGGTCGTTGACGTGCGGCCCTTCCTCGCGCACGGTACGGGCGAAAAAGGCGTGGTCGCCGCCGCGCCATTCCTCCCACTGGGCGTAACTCAGGTTGGTGGCCACCTGCCCCACCAGTCCGTTGGGCGCTAGGTCGTCCTCCCAGAAGATCGAGTTTTTCAGCCGCCCGGTGTCCACATGCACGATGCCGGTGGCGTAGCGGTGCAGCATGCCCAGCGCAAGGCGCAGCGTGTGGCGCAGCCCCTGGCGCGGGTCGGTTTCGTACTGCAGCCGCGCCAACTCGCGCTGCGCCGCCTCCAGGTCGCTCAGCCCAGCGCGCTCGACGAGTTCAACGCGGAACAGGTCGTTTGGCATCACTTCACCTCCTGCACGATGATGTGCAGGCAGGGGATGCCGCCCGCCAGATCGCCCCACTCCCCCACCCACCAGACGGGGTATTCGCGGCCACCCACGACCAGCACGTCACCCTCACGCACATCGGGCAACACGTCCCCATCGGGCACGGTGTACGCCTCCTTGAACTCGCGCGGCGACTCGATGGCAAGCTCGCGCACCGTGCCCTGCTGAAGCGGCCACAGCGGGGTAATGGCAAGCGCAGACAGGTGCGTGATGGGTGCGCCGGTGCGCCCGCTGCCCAGCGACTCGCTGCGCTTGGTGGATGCCTGCACGGTCGTGAACGGGTGCGCCATTAGCGCCTCCATTCGCTGTGCAACAAGGGGCGAACCTTGACGCGCCGGTCCGCGCCCGCGCCGCTGAGCATGGCGTCGATGCTGCCTGCAATCTGGCTGCGGCTCTCGCTGCGCGGCCCCAGCGTCACATCGGTTTGCAGGGCGTAGCGGGCGCGCAGCCGCTGCAGCATGGCGGTTGTTGCGCTGTCCACGGCGTCGTTGACCTTACTCGCATGCAGGGCAGTCACGTCGGCATCACCCCAGCGCGTGATAGCGCCCAGGCTGCGTAATGCCTCGTCGATGGCGGCGCTGTAGTCGCCTTCGGGCGTGTCGCCTGCGGCGGTAGATGACAGCGCCGCTTCGGTGGCCAGGTCAGCCAGGCGGCCCGCTACGTGCTGCGCCAGGTGGGCGCGCGTGATGGGCAGCCCGCCCGCTAGCAGCGTCACGCTGTCCAGGTAGGCTGTGCCGCCCGCCGCCGCAAACGTCACGTCCTGCGTGGCGCTCTCGTCGAGGGCAAAGTACAACACGCCCTCGCGCCAGGCATCGACGGGTACGCCGTCCAGGACGTGCGTCACGCTGCCATACTGCACGGTCAGCGTCGCGCCCGCGCCCAGGCGATAGAACCAGTGCAGCGTGTAGAGGCTGTCCGGCCCTACGCTCGCCTCCTGGCGGATCGACTGCCCGTCGGCCAAGCGCACGCAGGCCGGGCGCGGGTAGCCCAGGCTGCGGTCAATCGTGCCGCTGCCCGTCCACTCGTCTAGCCCGCCGTCGAACGCGCCGTTATGCAGGAGGTTCATTGCTTGTCCTCAGGCTTGACGTTGACGACCAACTGCGCCCGCTCGCGGCGCGTCTGTTCCTTCTGCGCCCGCCGCGCGGCCTTGGCCTCTCCGTCCTGTTTCTTCCACTCGTCGATCTCCGCCTTCGTCGCCTTGCGCGCGCCCGCGGGCAGCGGCCAGTCGTCGGGAATACTGTGAAAAACGCCGTATTTGTTGATGATGTACATATGCCCTCCTCCGGGCGGTCTCCCCTCGGCGGGGCGTTTGGCAGGAGATGCCGCCCGCCCCAAACCAGGAGGGAGGATAGGGGACTATTTCGCCACGCCGATGGCGGTGATCGTCACTGCGTCGGTGCTGCTCACATCAGCGTACAGGCACGACCAGCGGCCAAACAGCGCGTACTGCTGCAGCGTGTTGACCGTTTCGGTGAAGGCGCTGTTGGACGTTGCGCCGTCCACGAAGTTGACGTTGTCATTGCTGTGCTGCAACTTGACCGTGACGGTATTGGCCCCAGCGTCGCCGATGACGTGCAGGTCGAGCACGTCCATGTCAGCCAGCTCATAGCAGACGCGCGCATCCTGCGTGATGACCGCGCTGGACCAGAACGTGACCGGATAGCGCGCCGGTGCGTCGCCGGTATCGTAGCTGACCGGCGTCGGCGCAGCGGGCGGCGCTGCGGCCACATCGCCTGCAGGCAGCGCGGTCATCAGCGCGCCCATGAACACGAGGGAGAGAACAATCAGAGCTACCAGGCCGGTAGCGTTACGCTGTCGAGTATCCATCATGCCTCCTATGCCGCCTCGCTGGAGCGGATGACCAGCGCGTGGTCGTCGCGCAGTTCCGCCACACCGTACAGCACGTCGAGCGTCACCTGCACACCCAAATAGCTGGGGTTGTAGGCGTAGGTGATGCGGATGCCAAAGCCGTCTTCCTGCATGACCACGCTGCGCGCCCCCAGCCCGTCCGGCACAGCAGGCAGCGGGCGGAAGGCGACCATGATGGCGTCGCGGTGGAACACGAGGTTCTGACACTCGCCACCCGCCACGGGCACCATCTGGTCCATGAAATGGCTGAAACCGTACTTGCGCCCAATCGTCGCCTCACGGATCGCCTCACCCGAATCGCCAAACTCGGCGGTTACGAACTCGGTGATCTGCAGCAGTTCGGCCTCAGCGTCCTCGTGCCACACGATGTTGCGGCCCTGCATCGGCACCTTGTTGGCGTTGAGGATGCGCCGCGCCTCTACGATGTCGGCTGCGTCGATGCCGCCGCTGCCCGTGGTGGCGTCAATCGGCGTGGTCGAGAAACCGGGGTACAGCGACAAAATGTCGCCGTCAATCTCCTCGGCGAGCTTGATAACCGCATCGCCGATATAGCCCTCGATGATGTCCTGGTTGGCCTGCGCCCGCGCCACGTCCTCGACCAGGAAGGAAATCTCCTTGTGCTTGTTGAGCGTCAGGTCTACGGTGTCGGCGGAAGGCGTCTGTAGCGTGACAGTGTTGTTGGCGGTCTTGGTCTTGACCTCCAGCGTGCCACGCCGCGGTACATGGATGGTGTCGCCAAACTGCGCGACCTCGTTCTCAAAATTACGGTTGACCAGCCGCGCCATCACGGTGTTGGCCTTGAGCGCGCCCAGCGCGGTCGCGGCCCAGATTTCCGGGATGAAGCCCGCGGCTTCGGTCACGGTAATGTTCGCCATTGCTCTTAGCTCCTAACCAGACGGCCCTCACGCGCCGCCTGCTGAATAGCCTCTCGATGCTGCCGGACAAATGCCGGGTCAGACAGTTGCTGGCTTGTGAACGTGACCGGCTGCCCCCCCTGCGGCGCGGGCGGGATGCCCGGCCTCGGTGCAGACGGTTGGCTCACCAGCCCCAGCAGCGCGTCGGCGTCCGCCTCAAGCTCCTCTTTGGTGCTGCCCTGCAAACGGGCAACCAAGGCGACGGGCAGATTCTTGGCCGCCGCTACCTGGAGCTTGAGTTGCAGGATTTCGCTCTCGCTTGGCCCCTGCTGTGCGGGCTGTTGTTCCTGCCCTTCTTCCTGCGCGCTAGGCCGCTGGCCGCGCCGTAGCACCTCCATGGCTTCACGCAGTTCGTCTACATCCTCAAAACCGTAGTCTTTCGCCAGCTTGCGGATGGCAGCGCGTTCGGCCTGTTTCTTGGACTTGACAACGAAGGTGTCCAACTCCTCCTGGCTCGCAAACACGCGGTACGGTTCCGGCTGCTGTCCCTCGCCGTCAGGGTGGCCGCCCTGCGCCGGTTGCGCTGCGGGCTGCTGCTCCGCAGGCTGTTCCGGCTGTGTGGGCGTGGTGGGCTGTGCGCCCTGCTGCTGCTCGCTCATGGTTCTCCCCGGCTGTTAACCGCCGCCGTCGCGTCGTCTCAGTTCTGCGGCTGCGCTTGACCGCATGTTCGCTGTGGTCAAGCCGCCGCGCTCAAAAAACGGGTGATACATCGCTACGCTGGTCCGGCAGTTCCAGTGGAACGCAGGGTGTGCCATGCGCCGTGCAAAGCGTGGCTCGCCGGTCAACTCGAACAGCCCGTCTACCGGCTGGATCTGCCCATGCACGCGCAGGCATGTCTGCGTGGTGCGCGGCCCGACGCTCGCCACGGCCTGCTTCTGCACCCGCTCGCTGTCCACCTGCGCCGTGCGGTTGGTCTGGCGGATTGCCTCCTGCTTGGCAGCGTTGTTGGCGGTGATGACCGTGCGCCGCACCATGCGCTCTGCGCTCAGTTCGCCGTTGCGCCACACCGCAGGCCCCTCGCCACTGGGCGTGGCCGCCATCAGCCGCCGCACCAGGTCTGGGAATGATTGCCCTTGCAGCAGACCCGTCTGAATCTCACGCTGCAGCAGCATCGATGTGCTGCGCTGAATCTGCGTGATTTCCTGCATGGCGACGGGGACAAACTGCTCGACCATCATCTCCTCAATCTGGGCAAAGGCCCCCACCGGTGGGCGGAACGAGGGCGGAAGTTCCGCCAGTTCGCGCAGGATTTGCTCCACCGCCAACTCGCCCGCGTTCGTCACCACATCGCGCAGCACGACCCCCAACCGCTGTTCCAACTCATGCAGGCGGGCGTCAATCTGTGGCAGCAACGCCAATCTGCGCCACAACTCCACCGCGTCGCGAGGTGTCAGCGCACGCGTGCCTGTCCACTGCGTCAACAGCAGGTCGAGGATCTCGCGCCGCGCCTGGCGGTACGCTGCCGCTGCGGCCCTGGCCTGCGCCTCCTCCTGGCGCTCCAGGGCGGTCTGGTTGCGCTCCAGCGTGCGCCCCCTAGGCATGGAGCATCTCGCTGCGCTGCTGGCCGGTTACGTCCATGCACGGTGCGTTGCTGCCCTCCGCGACGGCCCACGGTGTCACGATCTGCGCTCTCATACCGCCTCCAACGCTGCTGCCGCCATGCCCGTCAGGATGTCGAAATAGTCCCCGCTGCACCCCACCCGCTCACCGAGGCGTCCACATAGACGGTAGCAAGGTCGCCGTGGGTAACGGGCAGGTGGAGGCTAGTCATGGGTCGAATGTGCTATTGGCATCCTGGCCGGTCGCGGCCTGGTAGTCAGCCAGGTTGTTATAGACCACGCCATTGATATACCAGGACGCTTGCGCGCCCGCGAACGTGTTATAGTCACTGGTCAGCGTGACGGTAGGCGTTGCGCCCCAGTAATACATCCACCGACCCTCGAAATCATTGTGATGGCTATTGATCGTCGCATCGGCGGACACAAAGATGATCCTCTCAGCGCCGCCGCTTACCGGCCCGCGTATCTCTGAATTAGACAGATGCAGCGTGACACCGGGATGTCCAATGTTGATGATGCCGCCGCTTGCCCCCG
>CAZYQJ010000386.1:0-5600 GCA_964649925.1 uncultured Litorilinea sp. | reverse complement strand
CATAACGCACACCCGGTGCAAGAAAGCGCACGGTGGGATGCTGGTCATATAGCGATATCACCTGGGCTTGTGCGCCGTCCAGGTTTCTCAACGTGTGGGCAGCCAGCGTTTCCGGCGTGGAATACGCGTTCCAGGAGGCAAAGTCGGACGTTTGGCGCGTGAAATAAAGCCGCGTGTTGAGAAACGCTATCGGCAGCAGAAACGCCGCAACCAACCAGTAACTTCCGCCCGCATACAGCCGCCCCGCACCCGACGACCATTCCCTGGCCACCTCGCCCAGCGGTAGCGCCACCAGGAAATAGATCGCGGGTTGGGCCGCGATCGAACGCAGCGACTGTGGGGCCTCAAACCCAAGCGACAGGATGCCGCCCATTAATCCGACTAATACCCAAATGGGCAACAGCGCCATCTCCAACCGGGCTGCGCGGCAGACGGCCAGAGCCGCCCCCAACACCAACAGCCCCCCGGAAATGGTGTCCAGTAGCGGCGAACCTGGCAGATTGTGCCGCCCGTTCGGATCCCCTCGCACATTGAACATGAATACGTGCTTGCGCGCGTTCTCCACCAACGCCGGAATGCCCTCCGCCAGAGGCCGGTCACGTAATAGTGATGTATTCTGCACGCGCGCAAAATACGACTCCGGTCTGACCATCGCATACTTGACCACCGGTGCAATGACCACCCCGGCGACCGCGGTCATCAACGCGAGCCCCATCAGTAAGCGACGCCAATGCCTTCGCTCTTGCCAGACCAGCCAGGCCAGCAACACGCCCAAAACGGCCGCAAATAGCTGAAACGCCGAGTAAAAGCACAGCCCCAGCCCAAACGACAGCCCGGCCAGTCCATAGTCCAGTGGGGAATTACGCCGCAGCCCGCGCGCTAAAAACCACAGCGTCGCCAACTCGGCCAGCGGCGTGACCGCGTTATACATCCCCATCCGGCTAAACGTAACAGACCAATGCGCGGTCGCCATCAGCCCGGCAGCCGTCACCCCCACGGCGCGGCCGTAGACCTCATTGCCCAGGCCATACGCCGTGACCGCCGTCGCAACCCCCATCAACGCGCTGATCCAACGCAGCGCTACGGTCTTCTCACCCCACAGTTGGAACGCCCCCACGATCAGCCACAGATAATGGCCCGTCGCGTTGACGCCATCCGTGTAGATTGGGCGATAGTCCGGCTCGCGCGCCACACGCATCGCCTCCAGCCCGTTCGCCGCTTCGTCATACCAGGTTCCAAAGGGGATTATATCCAACTGCCACAGCCGCACGGCTGACGCCACTATGATGAGCAGGACCCACGGCAGCCAACCGCGTGCGCGGGGCCGTTCACCGCGCCATGGCTGCATGATTGCACAGGCCGTGACAGCCGTCACCACCGTGACCAGATACCACAGCCAATCGGCGGTTGTCACCGCGTATACGTCTAGCCGCAACCACAACCACACCACCAGCCCTAGCGCAGCCAGCAACATCCCTGCACCAACCTGTTGCCTGCACCACACTGGCCCCGTATCCGGCATCCACACATGGGCCGCGCCCTGCGGCCTACCGTAGAGCCACAGCCATAGCCCCACTGCCACGGCCCCCAGCAAGGCGACGTCCAGCCAGATCCGCTCATTCAGCGCATGCTGCGCGGCAATCGCCAGCGCGATGGCGGCCAGCCCCCCCAAGAACCGCCACACCCGCGGCACGCCCGCTCGCGCGCTGTCCGCGCACGGGCACATCGCCGAGCGTGAGGGGATTCCTGTCGCCATGACTTCGCCTGTTCTAGCTTGGCTGCTTTATACCTAAGTTTTGGCTAGGGTGCGGTCTAGGGAAGCGCGGGAACGACCTGCACCCGATGATTGTCGGCGTCGGCAATCAACACCTGGTTGGTGTCTGCACTCCACGCAATGCCGTTTGGCAGGGCAAAACGATTCATCTCCGGCCCAAATTGGCCAAATGCCGCCTTAAGCCCACCGGCGCTGTTGTAGACCAGCACACGATAGTTGGCCGGATCAGTTGCATAGACATCCCCGCTGCCGCTGACCGCCACATATGGCTTGTGATAGAGGTGCTGGCTGCCCCAACTCGCCACCGGCCACTCCGCCAGCGGCTGCAGATTGGCGTCTAGCTTCTGAATGCGCGCGTTCCACGCATCTGCCACAAATACGCTGCCATCTCGCATGTCCACAGCCACCGAAGTCGGCTCCTCGAAGCGGCCCAACGTCGCGCCGCCGCCCCCAACCTGCTGGATCAACTCACCCGTCGGCGAGAAGCGGAGGATGCGCTTGTTGCCCGTGTCTGCTACCAGCAGATTGTCATTGGCGTCCACGGCCAACCCGCGCGGGCCGAACAAGGCCATCGGGTCGCCTAACTCGCCCTGCGTCGTGTTGTAATAGCCCCACTTGCGGATAAAGCTGCCATCCGGGGCAAACACCTGAATCCGCCCGTTCCAGGTATCCGCCACATAGATCTGCCCCTGGCTGTCGACCGCCACGCCCCAAGGCTCGTTGAACTGGCCGTCACCCAATTCCAATGGCCCCTCGCCATCGCGATCCACGCAGCCGCCCGCCTCGCCTTCTGTCAGACGGCACAGCCCGCCGACCTCAAACAGGAAGTTCCCCGCCGAATCCAGCGCCACGATGCGATGGTTGCCGCTGTCCGCAATGACTTGCCGTCCATCACCCCCCACCGCAACCGCGCGCGGAGAGGTCAATGACAGTGTTCCCATCTGGCCGCTGTAGCTTGCCGCTGCCGCTACGTCCACCGTGCGCGCCTGCACCAGTTCTTCCTGCACGTCCGCCTGCGTGACCAGCGGCGTCACATTCAGGTTCCAGATCTGTTGGGCGATGTCCTTTCGCACCCACATCTCAAAATCATGCCGGTTAGGCCACTGCGTCAGGTTGCGCTCCTGGCTGGGGTTCTCGCTGTCCGCATAGCGCCGGTAAAAGACAATATCAAAGATCTGTCGCATCTTGTCCCGGTCCGTCACAGTGTCCCAGAACCGCTGCAGCGTCAGCCCAAAATATCCCTGGTCGGGCCACCAGACCAGCCGGTACGTACGCCGGATATAGTCGCGCTCTACATAGGGGCGCACCTTGTCATAGTTCTTTGGCCCGACGATCACCACAGGCGAATTCATCACCTCGCTGGTTGGGTTCGAGCCATAAAAGCGCGCATTCGGGTACTGGCGCATATACCAACTCAGCGGCCATGAACTCTCGTCGTCATAGGCCACCACAATATTGCGGTCTCCGACTGTCCGCTCACTGATTAGGTCAATCTCGTTGAGCGCGCGCTTGATGTCGGGCGATGCATGGGCGTAGACCAAATACTCGGTCACCAGGTCATAGTTCACATAGTTCAGCAGATAGGTAAACCGGATCGTAAAGAGCAGCAGCAGCGCCGCGCCGCCGATCGTGACCAGCCGCAGCGCCGTCGCCACACTCGTCTGCCTGAACCAACGCCACGTCAAGTAGCCTACCCCGGCAGCGACAGCCGCCATTAACACCCACTGCGTCACCCGGCCCACCGCGTCCAGTGTGCGGCCGCCGCCCGGCAAACCCGCCAAGAGCGCCAGCACCAGCAGCAACAGCGCGGGCGCGGCCCCCATCAACCAAATTGCACCCGTCGCGCGCGCTTCCTGCCAATACACCTGATGGATGACCCGGCCCAGCCACCAGCCGCCCACCACGCACATCGGTAGCGCGATATGGGTCAGCAGCCACGGCATCTTTTCCCCTGCGACCGTATATGCCATCCACACCCCTGCCGACCACCACAGTGCCAACGCCACAAAATAGAGCCGGTTCTGGCGCAGCAGGTCCGCTTTGACATCCCCTTCCGCTGCGGGCAGCGCCTCAGCCGGCAAATCCGGAGCTGGCGTCGGGTCCCACGTCGGGTTGTGCCGCATCCAGTAGATCGCGGTCACCCCCCCACCGATGGTCAGCACCAGCGGCAGGAACTCGTACAGCCACCCGATCATGATGTAGTAGTACCAGGGTTGGCCGCCGCGTGCGACCTCTTGCTGCGCCAGCCAATAGCCCAGACTCCCGACAATGCCGCTGGCCAGGCCGTTGCGCGTGTTGGTCAAAAACGTGGTAAAGAACAACAGCTGGATCAGCCAGAATAGCCCCATCATCTGCGCCCACTGGCCGAAGGTCATCGTCCCTTCGCCCACTGCTCGTCGCTCGCGCAGCCCAAACCAGTAGTAAGCCACCCCAATGCTCAACGCTGTCATCACCAACACCAGCCCCGCCGAGCGCAGCAGGTCGGTCGTGGTCGCATAGGCCATCGCATCCCAACCGAACAGCAAATGGCCGAACGGCGCCATGAAAGGCATCACAGCCGTTGCCATCATCACAGCCAGGTCCGCAGGGTCGCTGTAGCGCAACTGCGGCCACCCCGGCCCCATCAGCCAGCGGGCAAGCATCCCCAGGGCGATCAACACCCCCACGCCGGTAATTGCCAACGCCAGCGTGATCTGCCCTACCTCGAAGAAATAGAACCCCAAGCTAGCGGCCAGCAGCCCAACTGCCGCCGCCAAAAAGACGCTCCGCCCGATCACGCGCCACAGCGCCAGCCCCGCGAAAAAGACGCCCAGGATCGCGCCGTGCATAAAGTGGTTCTCTTTAGCAATAAAGCCCAACGCCATCCCCAGCACCATCACCGTCAGCCAGCGGCCCCGCTGTGATGGCGCATCGGCATCCTCGCGCGCATCCAGATAACGCATCGCCCCGTAGATCCACACCATCGTAAATAGGGCAATGTAGATATCATTGCGGATGTAGCGGCTGTGAAACAGCAGGCTGGGGCTGATCGTCACCATCACCCCGGCCAGCAACGCCCCCGTCCGCCCGATGTAGCGCCGGAACAGATAGCACATCCCTATCACGCCCAGCCCGGCCAGCGCAGGTACGAGCCGCGCTGTCGCGTCGCTATCGCCAAACAAGAAGTACATCAGCGCATTGGCGTGAAACAGAAACGGCCCATGCATCATGGGGTTGTGTTCGTAATTCCCTGCGTTATACAGGTAGTACGAGTAAAGCGCATGCAGGCTCTCGTCATGGCTCATGGCGCGCACGCCCAAGTGGTAAAAGCGTGCCACTGCGCCCACCACGAACAACAGCACCCAGGCCACGCTCTCCCAATGCACGCGTACCCATGACAGCACAGGTTGGTCCAACAGCGGGTATCGTGACCAGCCTGGCCTGCTGTCGATCACCGCGTTCGGGAGGCCAGCATCGATCATGCGCTCACTCATATGCTTCATTCCTTCTTAGTCGGTCGCCACTGCCGCCCACAGCACTACCTCACGCGCCGGTGGAGATGCGGGCGCATCGCGATAGATCAGCCAACGCGCCAACGGCTGCAGCCAGGGTGTCCACCAGCGTTCGGTCACGCCCAATGTCGGGTCATACACAACCGCTGCATTCTCCCGGCTCAACGCTCTCGGCAACCATGAAAACTCCACCTGATAGACGCTCCCCACATACCCCTCCGGCATAGCTTCACCCGTATCGCCTTCCGCGCCCTGTTCCACCATCCGAATGATCACCGGTGCAGACTCGATATTCACCATATCCGCGGGCACAGGAGCAGGCAGCCACGTCACAT
>CAZYQJ010000385.1:0-5617 GCA_964649925.1 uncultured Litorilinea sp. | reverse complement strand
GTGCAGTTTGACACCCCAGACCGACAACTGCGTGTGGTGGCGTCCACCACCGAAAGACATCCGCTGGGAGAGGTGGTGCATGGCCTCGAGCTGCCGACCGAGCCCTGGCGGATCCACGGTGCGGGCGCGGGCTATCCGGCACCGCTGCCCGCCTACTTTGCCCACGATGACATTCGCCAGGCCATCCTCCTCCCCCTCCTTCTGCCGGGGGGTGATATGCTGGGTGTGATCGGCCTCGGCAGACAGTCCGACCAGCCCTTGTCCACGCACGAACAGGCGTTTGTGCAGGATCTGTCCGCGGAGGCTGGGCTGGCAATCCGTAACGCCCGTCTCTACGCCCGTGAACAGGAACAGGTGGAACGCCTGCGCCGCTTTCAAGAACTGCAGACGACGTACTTTTCGGCGCTGGCCCACGAGATGAAAACGCCCCTGACGGTGCTCAAAACCCTCGCCCCCTCCTTGCGCCAGTTGCCGGATCTGCCGGACGAAACGCGCCGCGAGATCCTCGACACCATCGACGGCAACCTGGCGCGGCTGGAGTGGGCGATCAACACCCCCCTGGAAAGCGTGCGGCTGGAGGCGGGCGTGATCACCTTGCACCCACGCCCGCTCAACCTGGCGCACGCGATCTGGCAAGTGGCAGATCGCATCTCGCCGTGGTTCGCACTCAAACGCCAGCGGGTATCGATCGAAGCCAACCGGAACCTCCCGCCCGTGCTGGCCGACAGCAGCCAGCTTGACCAGGTGATCAGCAACCTGTTGGTCAACGCCATCAAGTTCGCACCGGTGGGCAGCACCATCTCCGTGACCCTGCACCCGGCAGACAGAACGATGCAGGTCTGGGTAGAGGATGAAGGGCCTGGCGTGCCGCCCGAAGCGCGCGAACGGATCTTTGACAAGTTTCACTCGATTGCCGCAGCGCAAACGTCCGGAGGGGCCGGGTTGGGCCTCTACATCTGTCGAGAAGTGGTGCAAAAACACGGGGGGCAGATCTGGGTGGAGGACCGTCCGGGCGGCGGCAGCCGCTTCTGCTTTACCCTGCCCCTGGCCGATGAGGAAGACGATGAGGAAAGCCAGCTATAAGATCTTGGTCATTGACGAGGAGCCAGAGATCCGGCGGGCCGTACGTCTGACCATTACACTTCAGATGCCGGAGTGGCAGGTGATCGAGGCGCATGACGGGCCGCACGGGCTGGAGATGATCGTGCGCGAATCGCCCGACCTGGTCTTATTGGACCTTTCCATGCCCAATATGCACGGCTTTGATGTCCTGAAGGAGATCCGCCGGTTCAGTTCTGTGCCGGTGATCATCCTCACCGTCGAAGATGACGAGCTGGCAAAGGTGCGGGGGCTTGAGTTGGGCGCAGATGACTATATTGTCAAACCATTTGGACACCTAGAACTGTTGGCGCGTATCCGATCGGTCCTGCGGCGCGTGACAGGAATCGTGCACCCCGCTCAGCGCCCTTACACCTGCGGCGACCTCCGCATTGATTTTGCCCAGCGACGTGTGACCCTGGCAGGAGAGCCGGTGCGGGTGACCAACACCGAGTACCAACTGCTGGAGGTCTTAGCCCAGAATGCCGGGCGGGTCGTCCCCAACGAAGTGCTGCTGCAGCGCGTCTGGGGTTATGATCAGGGGGACGAAGCCGAGTCGCTCAAGGTCTTTATCTACCGCCTGCGCCAGAAGATCGAACCGGACCCGGCCCACCCGCGCTACTTGAACACCGAGCGCGGCGTCGGGTACTGGCTGCGGGCGCCGGATGACGTCGCGTGATATCCACGGCCATTCTGATCCCTATGCCCTATCTGCTCACCTCCTCCAACGCCTGGCGGATGAGGGCGCGCGCTAGCGGGACTTTATAGCCGTTGTGCGCCAGCGGTCTGGCATCGGCTAGGGCAGCGTCGGCAGCCTGCTCAAACAGCGCCGCACCCGGCGGCTGGCCGACCAGCACCTGCTCGGCCGCGGGCACACGCCAGGGGATGGGCGCTACCCCGCTCAACACCAACCGCGCCTGTGTGATACGCCCCTGCGCCACCTGCACCACTGCCGCCACCCCCACCAGCGCAAACGCCCACACCTTACGGTCCATCGCCTTGAGATAGACGCTGCGCGCTCCGTCCGGCGGCGCGGGCAGGTCGATGGAAAGAATCAGCTCGTCCGCCGCCAGCACCGTCTCCTGACGCCGATCCGGCTCTGGGAGGGCGTAGAACTCCTCCACGGAGATCGTGCGCTCACCCGCCGCGCTGCGCAGATGCACCTGTGCATCCAACGCCAACAACGCCGCGGGCAAATCGGAGGGGTGGACGGCATAGCAGGGGCCGCCGCCAAAGAGCGCGTGGTGCTGGTTCTGCCCGTCATAGGCGTGGCATTGGTCACCCCCCTTGAGCCAGCAGTAAAACAACTCCTGGCGGAAATACCAGCAGCGCGGGCGTTGGAGCAGATTACCGCCCAGCGTCGCCATGTTACGAAGCTGCGGGGTGGCGGCCAGGGCCGCGGCCTGTGCAAGCGTTGTATAGCGGCTCTGCAGCAGCGGGCTTTGCTCGATCTCGCTCAGCGTGGTGAGCGCGCCCAGGTTCACGCCCCCTGTGCCGTTCCCCCCCGCAGCGTGAATCCCGCGCGGCAGGTCTTCGATGCGCTTGATGTCCACCAACTGCACCGGTTCGGTTACCGATGCCTTCATCAGCGTGATCAGGTCAGTCCCGCCCGCCAGCAGGTGCGTGGACGTTTCGCTGGCAGGCTGTGCGCCGTCCTCATGCCGGTCGAGCAGTGACAAGGCTTCCTCGACCGTTTCAGCGCGTCCATAGGCAAAGGGTCGCATCAGCTTCCTCCTGTGGTTGCAGCGGCGTGAGCGGCCGCCAGCGCATCCAGTACCCGGCGCCGCGAGAGCGGCGAATGGCGCAGACGGATGCCGATGGCATCAAAGACCGCGTTGGCAATCGCCGGGGCGGTGGGCACAAGCGGCGGCTCGCCGATACCCTTGGCCCCGGTCGGGTTGGCGGCCAGGTCAGGCAAATCCACCTGGGCGTGGATGATGTCCGGCACATCGGCTACCGTGGGGACCATGTACTCCTCCAGGTTGGGGTTCATCACCACCCCGCGTTTGGTATCGACGATGCGCTCTTCGGTCAGCGCAAAGCCAATCCCCTGCGTCACCGCGCCGATCACCTGGCTATCCACCAGCATGGGGTTGATGATGCGCCCGCAGTCGTGCGCCGCCACCACGCGCAGCACCGTCACCTCGCCGGTCTCGACATCCACCTCGACCTCGACGCACTGCGCGCCAAAGGTGCGCACCGATTTGTCCTTGGGGTTCGGGCCGCGCGCCCCGTGCCCCTGGATCATATGCGGGGAGATGCGCTGCATCACCTCGGCCACGCTGACCCGCTGCGATGGGTTCTGGATGACCTCGACCTGCCCATCGCGCACCTGCAGCCGCTGCGCTTTCTCCTCCAATACCAGGGCCGCCGCCTCCAAAAGCTGCTGGCGCGCATTGGCCGCCGCCTCGCGGATCGCCGGGCCGATGGTCGCCAGGGTGGCGCTCCCGGCGCTGACCGGCGCATAGGGGCCGAGCGCGGTATCGCCCAGGTGCAGGTGGATGTGCGCCAGGGGCAGCCCCAACTCTTCGGCCGCTATCTGCGCCAGCCCCGTGCGCGTGCCTGTGCCGATGTCCTGCGTACCGGTGACCACATCGGCGCTGCCGTCGCTGTTGAGTTTGACCCACGCATAGCCGGGTGGGTGGCCTGCGCCGCCCCAGTCATGCGCTGCAAAGCCAATGCCGCGGCGTTTGGACCCCTGCGCCGGGGGACGCTGGTAATCAGCCCAGCCAAATTCCTCGGTGGCGCGTTCATAACAGCGGCGCAAGGCTTCGGGCGAACTGTAGGGCTGTTCTTTTTTCTGGTCGTCTGCGGTGTAATTTTGCAGCCGCAGCGCCACCGGGTCCATGCCCAGCGCCCGCGCCAGTTCGTCCATGGCGGATTCCAGCGCAAAGGCCCCTTCCACAAAACCAGGGGCGCGAAAGGCGACGCTCGGCCCGGCGTTGATGTAGATGCCCTCCTGCCGGGTGTGGACGTTTGGGCAGCGGTAGAGCCGTTGATACGGCCCGCTGACGTTGCTTGCCTCGCCGCCCACCATATAGGCGCCGACCGCCTGCTGGATCTCGGCGGAGATGGCCGTCAAGGTCCCGTCGCGTTTGGCGCCCAGCCGCACACGCTGGCGCGTGGCGTTACGGTTACCCGAAGCCAGGTTCTCCGCCTCGCGATCGAGCATCAACTGCACCGGGCGGCCCGCCATCTTGGAGAGCAAGGAGGCGATCACGCTCACCTTCCAGACGATCTGCTTGGCTCCAAAGCCGCCGCCCATATGCTGTTTGACGACGCGCACCCGGTGCTGCGCCAGCCCCAGCTTTTCCGCGGTCTGTTCGCGCACCTCAAAGATACCCTGTGTCGACTCGTACATCGTCAACACGTCGCCGCGCCAGTCGGCGGTGCAGCCGTGCGGCTCCAGGGCGTTGTGCAGCGCCGCGGCTGTGGTATAGACCTGGTCGATCACCACATCGGCCTCGGCCAGCCCCTGGTCGACGTCGCCGCGCGTATAGACCTTGGGTTCATCCACGCGGTTGCCGGGTTTGCCCTCGTGGATCAGCGGTGCGCCAGGCTGGATCGCCCGCTCCATCTCCAGGACAAAGGGCAGGGGTTCATAGACAACCTCGATCAGGCGTAGGGCGTCTTCGGCGATCTCCTCGCTTTCGGCGGCCACCGCGGCCACCTCGTCACCCACAAAGCGCACGGTGGTGTCAAAGAGCCGGCTCTTTTCGGCGTACCACTCGACCTCCGGCGCGTTGGCCGAACTGAGGACGGCATGCACGCCCGGCATCTGCTCGGCGCGGCTTGTGTCCACGCGGCGGATGCGGGCATGGGGGTGGGGGCTGCGCAGGATGCGGCCATAAAGTTGGTTGGGCAGGCGGATGTCATAGCTATAGCGCGCCCGGCCTGTCACCTTGTCCGCCGCTTCCAGCCGCGGGTGGGGTTTATCAACGGCGCTAAAGCTGCCTTCAGCGGGCCAGGGGGAGACGGTCTGTTTCTCTTCCACCTGGATCGTCTCTTCGTCCGGCCCTTCACGCAGGGTTTGGATGTGTTTGACAGGCATCATGCGGCTCCTTTATGACCGGTCCGCGGCCAGACGTCCGGCCTTCACAATGTTGCTGTAGGCACCGCAGCGGCAGAGGTTGCCCGTCACGGCGCGCACGATTTCCTCGTCGCTGGGGTGGGACGTAGTGTCCAGCAAGGCTTTGAGGCTCATGATCTGGCCGGGGGTGCAGAAGCCGCACTGAAAGGCATCGGCCTCGATAAAAGCCTGCTGGATGGGGTCGAGATCGCCGTTGGCGGCCAGCCCTTCGATGGAGGTGATGGCGCGGTCCGCACAGTCCACGGCGAGCAGCAGGCAGGAAAGCATCGCCTGTCCGTCCACCAGTACCGTACAGGCGCCGCAGTCGCCCATGTCGCAGACCTTTTTGGTCCCGGTCAGGTAGAGGTCATTGCGCAGGGCGTCGAGCAGCGTATGCCGCGGCTCGACCAGCAAAGGGTGGTCTTCGCCATTGACGGTGAGGGTTACCGG
>CAZYQJ010000384.1:0-5636 GCA_964649925.1 uncultured Litorilinea sp. | reverse complement strand
CGGCAGGAGATCGACCGTTTGAGCGACGTGTCGGGCATCGACGTGAAAGACTACAGCAGCTATATTCGGGCGCTTGAGCAGCGGCGTATGGCTTTTCGTGAACTGGGTGCGACGGCGACCGACCATGCAGCCGCCAGCCCCTATACAGCAGAACTGTCGGAAGCCGAAGCGGAGGCCATCTTTGCGCGTGCGCTCCAGGGCAAGGCAAGCGCCGACGATGCGCGGCGGTTTACGGCGCACATGCTGATGGAAATGGCGCGCATGAGCGTGGAGGATGGGCTGGTCATGCAGCTGCACCCTGGCTCTTTCCGCAATCATAACCCCAGCTTATTTGCCCGTTTTGGCAGCGATATGGGGGCGGATATCCCCACGGCCACCGAGTACACGCGCAATTTGCACCCGCTGTTGAGCAAGTATGGCAATGTCGAAGGGTTTACGCTGATCCTCTTTACGCTGGATGAAACCACCTTTAGCCGTGAGTTGGCCCCGCTGGCAGGCCATTACCCGGCTGTGAAGTTGGGGCCGCCCTGGTGGTTCTATGACAGTTGGAACGGGATGATGCGTTTCCGTGAGGCTGTGAGCGAGACGGCCGGGCTGTATAACACGGTTGGCTTTAACGATGACACGCGCGCCTACCCGTCGATCCCGGCGCGTCACGATCTGGCGCGGCGTGTGGATGCCAACTGGCTGGCGAATTTGGTGGTGCGGAGCGTGATCGATCTGGAGGATGCGCACGAGATGGCCTATGCGGCGGCCTATGGGTTGGCGAAACATGCCTATCATCTGGACTAGGCATGTCGGGAGACCGAACCTATATCGCGCGCCGGACAGAAAGGAGAGCGGCTATGTGCAGGAATATCAAACCGTTGTTCAACTTTGATCCCCCAGCGAGCGAGGCGGAGATCCGCGCGGCGTCTGTCCAGTTTGTCCGTAAGGTCAGCGGGTTCAACAAGCCGTCGCAGGCCAATCAGGCCGCATTTGACCGGGCTGTGGACGAGGTGGTGCGGGCTGTGGAGGAGTTGTTCGCTTCGCTGGTCACGACGGCTGCCCCGCGTGACCGCGAGGTGGAAGCGGCCAAGGCGCGCCGCCGATCCGCCCAGCGCTTTGGCCCTCGTCCACAGGTAGAATCAGCGGGACCGGCTTCCGGATAGATCATATGTGGATCGTGTGTTAGCTACTGGACGTGAATGCTAAACTGATCTACGATGGTAAGCATGGCCGGGTGGAGATGGATCGTTTCCTGGGGAATGCTACCCTGCCAGTGCGGTACAATATCACATAACACAGCAGATGTATCGTGGCATGATAGCGTGGCACGTTGCCGGGTCCGCTTGCCCTGTCAGTCCATGGCGCTGTGCTCAAGCCTTTAGGCAGAAAGCAGATCACCTATGAATAACCAGACGGTCGAACATGGTGTCGTCGTCAGCCTCGATTACACGTTGCAGGTTGACGATGAGATGATCGAAACCACCGAAGAGGATGGGCCCATTCAGTTCCTGCAGGGCTATGAAGAGATCATCCCTGGCCTGGAGCGCGCGATCTATGGGATGCAGGTGGGCCAGGAAAAGGAGGTCACGGTCGAGCCGGTGGAGGGCTACGGTGAGTATGACGCTGAGGCCTATGAGGAGGTCCCACTGGATATCTTCCCTGAAGAGATGGAATTGGGGTTGGGGATGCCGGTGGAACTCTACGACGAGGAAGAGGATGAAACCGTGGCAGGCTACATCGCCGAGATCCGGACGGACACGGTGATCGTCGACCTCAATCACCCGCTGGCGGGGGAAACGCTACAGTTTCGCGTCAAGGTGGTGGGGGTGCGCCCGGCGACCGACGAGGAGTTGTCGCACGGGCACGCACACTGGGCCGATACGGATGAGGAAGAATAGGGTTGGCTTTGTAGAATTTGTCACAATAAGACACCGGTTCTTCAACGAAATCTGTACGTTCTCCTGAGAATGACTTGACGCGCCTCTGGTTTGGATGTATAGTGGCGAGTGCGTGACGCTGTTAGTCTGATCCGGATGTTGAACTACCGCCCAGACCGAGACAGGTCTGGGTGTATTATTGTGGACATTTGGGGAAACTGCGCGTCGCACTGAGTCCTTCACCAGTATTAGGAGAGTTCAAAGATGTCGAAGCGGGAGACAGGGGTAGTTAAGTGGTTCAATGACCAGAAGGGCTATGGCTTTATCGCGCGCTCCGGCGGCGCGAAGGACGTGTTTGTCCACCATTCGGCCATTTTGGGCAATGGGTACAAGAGCCTGAAGGAAGGCGAGACCGTCGAGTTCGAAGTACAAGATGGGCAGAAGGGGCCTTCGGCGGTCAACGTTCAGCGCCTGCAGGCGTAGCCGCCGACACTTTCTCCAAACGTCCAGGAAACGACGAGGGACCAACCGCTGCGGTTGGTCCCTCGTTTTATACGGATAGATGCCCTGCTGATGGTGACCGCAGGTTACTTCTTCTTCTTCAGCACGGGCAGGCCATTCTTGCTCTCGGCCACTTCGTAGCCCTCAGGCACACTGTTCTGCGCGCCTTCTTTCTCCTCTTTAGCAAAGAAGTAGATGGTTTGCTTGGTGCCGTTCTTGAGCGTTGTCTGGCGTGAATGGAGATAGTACTGATTGCCCTTGCTGTTGGTATAGGTGAATGCCATGGAAGTCCTCCTTTTGTAAGAACACACTTCGGACACGCGTAGAATCGTTTCTACGCACTACGCCGGGGTGGGATCTGCAATTCTCATTGTCGTGTCTGCCACCCCCGTTGCAAGCTTTATGGCAGCGTATTGTATCACTACCATACTCGAGTTTGTCAACGTTTGCACTCCTGGAGTGAGACTCTGCGGGTACGAGCACCCTACGTTGCCGTACCAGAGGAGCAAAATGGCAATAAACCGTGCTAGCGTGTCAATCGCCTGCGGTGGCGGCCGGTACGGGTTGCAGCCCAGCACGGCGTTCGGCCAGCGTCGCCAGGATTTGACGGTGACGCCGCCGCGTGATGGGGTAGAGCAAGGCCAGGAGCAGGCTGCCAGCCAGGATCGCGGCAGGCACCGGCCCGATGAAAAAGCGAATGGCCTGAAGCGCGCTCTCTGGCTGAACAGGTTGCGGCATGGCATCGGTCGGCGTGATATAGCCTGCAGCGGCCAGGGCTCGCCCCACAAAGTAGATGGCGAGGGCGATGCCTGTCTTTTGCAGCAAGACCATGAAGCCATAGAAAATCCCCTCGCGGCGCTGTCCTGTTTCCACCTCGTCGAGATCGACTACATCGGGCAGCATGGCCCAGGGAACCAGATAGGCAACGGCTACCCCGGCCCCGGCCAAGGCCGCCAGCGGGATGACCAGGTAGTCCTGGCCGGGCTGTACAAAGTAGAGCGCCAGTTGAACCAGCAGCCAGAGGGTCGCACCCGCCACATAGACCAGCCGCTTGTCATAGCGGCGGCTGACTGCCGACCAGACAAAGAGAAATATGAACGATGTACCCTGTACGGCCAGCAGCGTCACCGGGATGCGCTCGGGCGTCCCCATGTAATAGGTCAGATAGTAGACCAGGATGGCCGAGACCAGTTGTAGCGCCAGCCATGACGCCAAATACAGCCCGATGACAAAGCGGTAGGGTTTGTTTGCCAGCACAATGCGGATCTGCTGGCGCACGGGTATCGAGTCGTCAGGCCGTTGTTCCATGCTTTCGGGGCGTTCCCGCGTGAAGAAAAAGACGATGAAGCAGGGAACGGTACACACAATAGCCCAGACCAGCCCAGAGATCAAGTAGCCCGTGCGCGGGTCGGGCGCGCTGCTGACGATGATCGGGTGCAGCACGGCGCTGATCAGCGCGCCGCCCACCGAAAAGGCAAAGCGGTAGCTGTTGAGGCTGGTGCGCTCGTCATAGTCGTGGGTCAACTCGGGCGTAAGCGCGGTGTAGGGCACGTTGACGACCGTGTAGGCGGTGTCCAGGAGCAGGCTGACCACCACGTAATAGATAAACAACCCGGTGGGGCCAAAGGGCGGGACCACCCACAACAGGAAGAAGGTCAGGCCAAACGGCAGTGCGCCGATTAGGATCCACGGCCTGCGCCGCCCCCAGCGTGTCACCGTGCGGTCGCTGAGCCAGCCGATAAAGGGGTCGTTGAAGGCATCCCAAACGCGGTTGATGAGGAGGATCATCCCGGCCATGGCCGGGTCGAGGCGCGCCACATCGGTGAAGAAGATGAGCAGAAAGAAGGCGCGCAGCCCGGCGGCGATGGCGGTTCCCAAGTCGCCGGACCCGTAGGCGAGTTTGGTTCCAAGGCTTAGCTTTTCTGAAGTGGGTGTCGTCGCGCTGGCGGCTGTGACGTTGACTGCAACGTCACCGGTGGGGAGCGTGGGTGCTGTCATGGGATGGGTGCCCTTTGTGAGCAGCGCAGCGGGCGCAGCCGGTTCCAGAACTGCGCCCCGCTACGAACCGGTTACATCCCGACTACTTGAGGAACAACTCAATGACCGGGACGGCGACATCAGGCTTTTGCACGGGCAGCACTAAGGTCAGGGTGTCGGCGCTTAGCCCGCCCATCGTAGTGTTCTGCGCCGTCTGGTGCGGGTCGATGCGCTGCATTCGAATCTCGGATCCGTCGTTGAGCAGTTGGGCATAGGCCACGCGATCGGCCAGGCCCGGCAGATGGACATGGCCGAAGGGCCACGCAAAGAGGTGTAGATAGAGCCGGTCGCCGTTTTGGGTGTAGCGACAGTCGGGCGGCGGCGTGAAGTTGCTTGCGCCGCAGCCATAGATCGAGCGGCTGTGCAGCCGCATCCATTCGCCGATACCCTGCAGCCGTTCTATCGCCTTGGGTTCGAACTCGCCGCGGGCGTTGGGGCCGACGTTGAGCAGCAGGTTGCCGTCCTTGGATACCGTGTCGACCAGCATGCGGATCAGCATGATCTCCGATTTCCAGTCGAGGTTGTCGCGATGATAGCCCCAACTGCCGTTGAGCGTCTGGCATGCTTCCCAGGTGACGGGCTGGCCGTCCACCATCATTTTGCCTGCGGGCTGATACTGCTCTGGCGTCTTGAAATCACCGCCGATCTCAATGCGGTCATTGACCAGGATGTGGGGCTGTAGCTCGCGCACCATCGCCAGCAGCCGCTCCGAGTCCCAGTCTTCTTTGCCTTTGCCTTTCGACCACCCCCAGTCGCGCTGCGAGTAAGAGAAGTCGAACCACATGATGTCGATCTTGCCAAACTGGGTCAGCAGTTCACGCGTCTGTCCGTGCAGGTATTCGCGATACTTGGCGATGTCGCGGTGCTGATTGGCCTCGCGGAAGGCCAGATCCTCGCGCATGGGGTGCAGCCCGTCAATTGGGAATTCGGGGTGATGCCAGTCGATCACCGAATGGTAGAAACCGATCTTGAGTCCGGCGGCGCGCGCAGCGTCCACCAGGGGGCGCAGCAGGTCACGCCGGGCCGGGGTGTTGGTCGCCTTGTAGTCGGTCAACGCCGAATCCCACAGGCAAAAGCCGTCGTGGTGCTTGCTGGTGACGACCAGATACTTCATGCCCGTGTTCTTGGCCGTCTGCACCCACTTTTCCGGATCGTAGAGGTCGGGGTCAAAATGGTCGAAGTACTGTTGATAGGCCTCATTGGAGATCATCTCGCGATTCCGCACCCATTCAT
>CAZYQJ010000383.1:0-5642 GCA_964649925.1 uncultured Litorilinea sp. | reverse complement strand
GGCGGCTATGTCAAGTTCACGGTCATGGACGGGCTGACGGCCAACCACACCGTCGCGGCTGCAGTGTGCCCGATGCCGGGGCTGGGTGTCCTCTTTGCCAGCGACCTGGGCATCCAGGTCTTTGACACGCAAAACGGGCGCTGGCGCACACTGGACAGCAGCAACAGCGACATGCGCTATGACGATGTCTCGGCCTTGTGGTGCGATCCAGAGCAGGGGGTGCTGGTGGTGGGGTATGCGCGCCACGGGGTAGACTTATATGACGCCAACGACGAAACCTGGCGCTATATTGGCGAAGACGAAGGGCTGGCGATCTCCGGCGTGCGCGACCTGGCCGTGGCGGACAGCGAAGGCCCGATCTGGCTGGCGGCCAGCGAAGGGTTGGCCGCCTATGCGGACGGCGAGGTCACGATCTACACCACCGAGAACAGCCCGCTGGTGGACAACCGTATCGAAGCCGTGGCAGTAGACGGGTCAGGTGCGGTCTGGCTGGCAACGGGCAACACGCTCTACCGCACCAATGGCGAAGAGTGGAGTGCGTTCAACGCCGAGGGCGCAGGCCAGGCTGATTTCCCCGACGGGCGCATCACCGGGCTGGACGTGGGCAGCGACGGCGTCATCTGGATCGCATCCGACCTGGCCCAGATCTGCCGCTTTGATCCAGGGATCGAAGGCTGCATCGAGTTCTACAGCGGCGAGGAAGGGATGGCAACTGCGCCGGTCACCAGCCTGACCATCGGGTCCGAAGGCGAAGTTTACTACACCACCGCGGGCGGCGGCATCAGCACCTTCGACGGCGATGCCTGGCGACAACTCACCATTGAAGACGAGATCGTACCTGGCAATACCATCCACCACCTGGCGCAAGACGACACCGGCGCGGTGTGGATCGGCGCGTTGGGCGGCGCGGCACGCGTCTCGCCCGACGATGAGGCCGGGGCGCAGTTCTTTACCACCAACAACAGCGCATTGCCCTCCGTCAACGTGCGCGTGGTGCAGCCAGTCGAGGGCGGCATCTGGTTTGGCACCGAGGGAGTCAGTTTCTACGACGGCACAGCCTGGACCAACTACACCGTCGAGGACGGGCTGGCCGGTTCGCCCATCCAGGCGATTACCGGCGACAACCAAAATCGCACCTGGATCGGCACGCAGACCGGGGTAAGCATTTGGACAGGCAATGCCTTCTTTAACCTGACCACAGCCAACGGCCTGCCCAGCGATGACATCACCGCGCTGCTGGCGGATGGCGATGTGATCTGGATTGGCACGCGCGGCGGGGGTCTGCTGCGCTTCCAGGACAACCAACTCCAGGTCTTCACCCGCGACAATGTGGCGCTGCCGGGCAATACAATCACCGCACTGACCCTGGCGGCTGACAGTTCTCTGCTGATTGGGACCGATCAAGGGCTGGCGCGTTTTGCCGAAAGCGCCATCACACCCGTCGAGCCGCTGGAGGCTGCGGCCATCGTCGCGCTGGCGACCGCACCCGACGGCACCGTCTGGGCCGCCGACGAAGGGAACACCATCTACCAGTTTGACGGCGAGACATGGACGCCCGTCTCGATCTCGCCCGCACCGGGGTCGCAGATCACCACCTTGCTGGTGGACGCCGCCGGAAGCCTCTGGATCGGGTACGCACAGGGCGGGCTGACCCGCTACACACCATGAACCCAAGGGGGTGTCATCATGGCTGATACAATTCCGCTGGTCGTCCATGCCACGCACGAAGCGGGCGTCAAGGTCGGCGGCATCGGCGCGGTGCTGGATGGGCTGCTCAGTGCAGATGGCTATGTGCGCCAGGTGCAGCGCACCATCCTGGCTGGCCCCATGCTGGCGAATGACCCTGTGCATCTGGAACGGCTCAACTCCCCGCGCAGCGGGTTGACTATCCGCTACAGCAGCCTACACGGCATTTTCACGGCTGTGCCGGAAGAGATGCGCGTCGCCCTGGGCACGGTGGAGCAGACCTTTGAAGTGGCTCTCCTCTACGGCACGCGGCGCTTTGGTGGGGCTGAACATGAAGTGCTGCTGGTGGACGTCACAGCGCCCAACCCGGATCAGGTCAACACCTTTAAATATCACCTGTGGGAAAACTACGGGATTGACTCCGCCCGCTATGGGTGGAATCCGGAATTCAACCTCTATATTGCCATCGCGCCGCCGCTCTTTGCCGCGCTGCGCGCTATCGGCGCTGGTGATGGCCTGGCCCCGGATCAACGCTTTATCATCGCCCATGAATGGCTGGGGCTGCCTCTGGTCTTTGCGGCCCAGTTGACTGAACCGGGCCAGTGGCGCACCATCTTCTATGCCCATGAAACGGCCACAGCGCGGCGCATTGTGGAAGATCATAGCGGCCACGACACGCGCTTTTATAATGCCCTCTCCAAGGCCAAGGAGTGGGGACTCAGCCTGGAGGCAACCTTTGGCAACCAGGATGACTACTTCAAACACCCGCTGATCAAACAGGCGGCGCGCTGCGATTCGATCTTTGCCGTGGGCGACCTGGTGATGGATGAACTGCGCTTTCTGGGCGGCGGCCTGGCCCATGCCAACATCGATCTGGTCTATAAT
The DNA here is from genome assembly GCA_964649925.1 of uncultured Litorilinea sp. Lineage (GTDB taxonomy): Bacteria > Chloroflexota > Anaerolineae > Caldilineales > Caldilineaceae > QEUY01. The sequence goes on along the minus strand of CAZYQJ010000383.1, from coordinate 3,071 downwards.
GGCGTGCCTGCGCCCGATACGACCGTGCTGGCCCACCTCGAGTCCAAGCGACGGCTCCAAGTCTACTGCGAGCGGCTGTTGGGGTATGTGCCCGACTTTGTCTTTACGCATGTGACACGCATGGTGCTTTCCAAGGCCCTCTGGCGTGATATCCGTGTCATGGAGCATTTGGACGGGATGCTGGCAGATGAAGGCAAGCGCGCCGTTCTCTTTGTCCTCAGCACCAGCGCGCCCGCTGGGCGGCGGCCCGAATGGGTGGAAGCGTGGGAAGCGCAGTATGGCTGGCCGGTGGGTCACCGCGGTGACAACGGCGACCTGCTGGACCAGGAAGCCCCCTTCTTCTTTGACGGGGTCGAGCCGTTTAACCAGCGCAACGGCCCCAGCCGCATTGTGCTCGTCAACCAGTTCGGCTGGAACCGCGAACGCTGTGGCACACGCATGCCCGAAGAGATGGAGTTCATCGACATCCGCCAGGGAACCGACCTGGAGTTCGGCCAGAGCATCTATGAGCCGTTTGGCATTGCCCAGGTGGAGCCGCTGGCCTTTGGCGCGCTCTGCTGTGTCAGCAACGTCTGCGGCTGTGTGGGCTTTGCCGACCGCGCCGCGGGCGGGCTGGCGCAATTGCCCAACCTGGTCGTGGCGGACTACGTGAGCCTGCCCCAAGGCTACTGGCTGGACAGCCCCTATGACGCGTTGGGGATTGACCGCAGCGTGCGCGACTGGATTGAAGCCAACAACAGCCAGGCGGCGGCGCGTACTATCTTTGAACGGCTGCCACGCACGCGCAGCGCCCAGGAAGCCCTGCTCGAACGGGGGCTGGATGTAGCGCGGCGCATGAGTTGGGAGGTGGTGGCCGACGAGTACTTGCTGCCAGGGTTGCGGAAACTTCAATCATAAGACCATGAATAACACGACAAACGATCTCGCCCGCTATCACCGCCAGATGATCTTTCCCCCTTTCGGGGAGGAAGGCCAGCGGCGGCTGCTGGACGCCACCGTGGTGGTCGTCGGCTGTGGCGCGACCGGCAGCGCCCTGAGCAACCTGCTGGTGCGCGCCGGGGTGGGCCGCGTCCGCATCATCGACCGCGACTATATCGAACTCAACAACCTGCAACGCCAAATCCTCTTCGACGAAGATGACATCGCCGCCAATCTGCCCAAAGCAGAGGCCGCCGCCGCCAAGTTGCGCCGCATCAACAGCGGCGTGGCTGTGGAAGCGGTGGTGGCCGACGTGAACGCCGGGAATGTGCTGGGACTGTTGGAAGATGCCGACCTGGTGATGGATGGAACCGACAACTTCAGCACCCGGTTCCTGATCAACGATGCCTGTCTCTACCTCGCCAAGCCCTGGGTCTATACCGGCGTGATTGCCGCCTATGGCATGACTGCCACCTTTATCCCTGACGGTGCAGCGCAAAAACTGCCCGGCGACCGCGCCGCTACCGGCTGTCTGCGCTGTTTGATCGAGGATGTGCCCGCGCCAGGGGCCACACCGACCTGCGATACGGCGGGCATCATCGGCCCTGCCGCCGCGCTGCTGACCGCGGTCTCCGCTGCGGAAGCCATCAAACTGCTGGCCGGGCGCGGCACGATCAACAGCGGCATGATCCATATGGATGTCTGGACGCACGAATACGAACACTTTGCTACCCAGCGGCGGCCCGACTGCCCGGCGTGCGGCGCGCGCAACTTTGAATTCCTCAACGCCCACATGGGCACGACCACCGCGGCCCTGTGCGGGCGCAATGCCGTGCAGGTCTCGGTGGCGGGCAGCCGTCCGCTCGATTTGGCGGCGCTGGCCCAGCAGTTGACGCCCGTCGCCCATGACCTGGCGCGCAACGCCTATTTGCTGCGCGCCCGCATCGGTGACCATGAATTCACCATCTTCCCCGATAACCGTGCCATCATCAAAGGGACGGACGACGAAGACCTGGCAAAGACGCTCTATGCCCGGTATATCGGCGGGTGACAGGAATGGACGATGAAGACGCCTGCGACACCCCCACGGCATACCCAACTTCGCGCCTTTGCGCCTGACGACCTGGACGCGCTGGTGGCGTTCTGGAATCGATCCTTTGCTGAGCAGCGCAATTTCTACCCGCTCACCGCTGAAGCCTTCGCGCAGCGCGTGTTGGCGTGTCCCGCCTTTGACCCTGCGGGTCTGATCCTGGCGTGGCACAGCGACGGTCAAAAGACGGATTTGGTGGGGCTGGTGCATGCCTTTCGCCCGCCGCCGCCGATGCCCGCCTATGAACAGTGGGGCAGACATCACACGCTGGCGCTGCTCTATGTCGATTCCGCCATGCGGCGGCAGGGCATCGGCACACGCCTGTTGCGCGCGGCTGAAAACTGGCTGTACTATTGTCCTGTTTTTGTCGCGAGCCAGGCACAACCCTGTTATGGCACGCTGGAAGCACCCCAGCCGCCTTTTTTTGGCAGCACCCAGCGGCTGGGGCTATCCGCAAACGACACCGAATTGATCCACTTTCTGGCACACCGCGGCTACCGCCCGCATGACCCCGGCGAAGTCTCGCTCCGGCTGGACCCGCTGGACGCACCGCCGCCAGCCGTTCCCGACCTGGCCGCCCACGGGCTGCGCGTCCAGCCCTTTAGCCATCAGGCCCCACTGGCAGGCCGCGAACAGCCGGATCGAGATGACTACGGGCATTGGGCGCAGAATCACGGTCATCCCTATGCCGGGTATGCTTTAATGGATGCCAGCAATCTCATATGGGGACACATCAGTTGGTATCCGATGCACCAGGCCGGGTGGGCAGCCGTGGCAAACTTCTGGGTCGCGCTGCCGCTGCGCCGCCAGGGATTGGGGCGCTACTTGCTGGCGTTGGCACTGCACGACATGGCCCATGCGCCTGCCCCACGCGGCGGCTACCGGGCTGTCGAGGTACAGAGCCATCTCGTCCACCATGCCGCGGCTGTGACGCTCTACCAACAGCACGGCTTTCGTATTGACGCGGCCTGGGTGACTCTGGTTAAGACCTGAACAGTACGTGGTGTTCAGTCCGGGAGACTGACATAGACGGCCATCTAAAGGAACAGGGCATGACGAGCGA
>CAZYQJ010000382.1:0-5655 GCA_964649925.1 uncultured Litorilinea sp. | reverse complement strand
TGCTGGCGTCGGGCGACCGCTTCCTCCGGACGGACGGCTCGCTGACGACCGTCCACTCCAACAGCGCGCGCGATACGCTGAACCGCATCGAAACCATGGTATTGATGGCCGGTATGGACCTGCCGCTGCGTGCCATCCGCCAGCAGATCGCGTCGGCCATTGACCTGATCGTGCATCAAGAACGGCTGCGCGACGGCAGCCGCAAGGTCGTGCAGTGTTCTGAGGTGTTGGGCATGGAAGGCGACACGATTGTGATGCAGGACATCTTCCGTTTTGAACAGACCGGCATCGACGAGAACGGCAAGATCATCGGCGAACTCCGCCCCACGGGTCTGCGCCCGCGCGTCAACGAGCGCATCGAGCAGGCAGGTATCCATCTGCCGCCCAGCACCTTTGGCCTGCAAGAGGCAGGGGCGTGGTTCGACGTCACCAATTAGTGATCCATGAGCGACCTGCTCGCCGGTGATCGCGGGTCGCTCCGTTTTTGAGACACAGTTGAGGAGGAGATTCATGCTGCAGGTGGATAACCTGACACGGCAGGCGCGCATTGTCGAGCGCGGGCGCGTCGCCAACACGTTTTGGACTCGGATGAAGGGCTTGATGGGGGTGCGCGAACTCCCGCCCGGCGATGGCCTGCTGTTGATGCCTGCCAACAGCATCCACACCCACTTTATGGCGCTGCCGATCGATGTCCTCTATATCCGGGCCGATGGCTGTGTCGTGGACATGGACGAGAACTTGCGGCCCTGGCGCTTTGCGCGCATCCGGCCCCAGGCGCGCTATGTCATCGAACTGCCCGCCGGAACCATCGCCGAATACGGCATCGCCGTAGGCGACAGCATCGCGCTGAGTTATTAGGGAGTTTTGCCTCCAGCCCGCTCCCAGGGTAAACTGCTCTGCATGAGCCTGTCACTACTGAAAGAACTATGTGAGACCCCGGGCGTGCCCGGTCGTGAGGAGCGGTTGCGGGCCATCGTGCGCCGCGAACTGGCGGGTGTGGCCGACGACCTGCGCGTCGACGCGTTGGGCAACCTGGTCTGTGTCAAGCGCAACCCTGGCGCACCCAAGTTGATGATCGCGGCCCACATGGACGAGATCGGCTTTGTCGTTTCGCATATCGACGCGGAAAAGGGCTGGCTGCGCTTGACCCCGCTGGGCGGACACGACCCGCGCAACATGACGGCGCAGCGCGTGCTGGTCTGCACCAGCCAGGGCGACCTGCCCGGCATCCTCTACCCCGCGCTCAAGCCGCCGCACATCCAGTCGGAGGAAGAGCGCAAACGCCAGCCGCAGGTCGCCGATTTCTTTGTGGATTTGGGGCTGCCCGGCGCAACCGTGAAAGAGCGTGTCGCCATCGGCGACCCTGTCACGCTGCTGCGTGAGTTTATGGAGATCGGCGACTGCGTTTCCAGCAAGGCGCTGGACGACCGGCTGTCGGTCTACATCATGATCCAGGCGATGCAGCGGGCGCAGCAGTTTGGCTTTGAGGTCTATGCTGTCGCCACGGTGCAGGAGGAAGTCGGGCTGCGCGGCGCGCTGACGAGCGCCTTTGGCATCCATCCCGATGTGGGTATCGCCCTGGATGTGACGCTGGCGGTGGATATTCCCGGCGTGCCGGAGCATGAGCGCGTGACCCAGTTGGGGCAGGGTACAGCCATCAAGATCCTGGACGGTTCGTTTATCGCCCATCCCAAACTGGTGGCCTATCTGCGTGACCTGGCCGGCCGGCGCGGCATTGCGTGGCAGCATGAGATTTTGCCGCGCGGCGGCACCGATGCGGGCGCGATCCAGCGCGTCCATGCCGGTGTGGCCGTGGGCACGATCTCGATCCCAACGCGCTATATCCACAGCTCGGTGGAGATGGTACACAAGGCCGATGTCGAGTCGAGCATCGCCCTGCTGGCCGCGTTCATCGAAGAAGGGCAAGCGGCAGACCTGGCATTGGACTAGGCGGAGACCAGCCGGGCAGTGTGGACGGCCCGGCGCGGTGGGCGCTGGACATGAGAAGCATCCAGTTCGGGATCATCATCGGCGCGACCCTATGCGGCTTGCTGTGGGTCGCGCTCTCGTCAACCGCACAATGGGCATCGGCCCAGACCATTCCCCTTGACACACCTACCCCCACAGCCCCGGTCTCGGCGGCCCAGGATGATACCCTGGTGTTGACCGCTACCGTGGGGATTGACCCCAATACTTGCGGCGTAACCGATACCATTGAAGTGCGCGCCAATACCCCTGTTTATCACTGCTTTACGGTACACAATTTAGGCGCCGTAACTTTGATCACCCATGTGGTGAGCAGCACGATTCGCGCGGCTGGCAATATAGCGCCTGTGGTGTGGGGTAATCGACCGATTACACCCAACGTTGTGGTCAGTACAGTGTCCTACAACCTGACGTTTGCCGATTCAACCAGCAGGGATGTGACCAACGTGATCACCTGGACGGCACGCGCCGCCGATGTCGCCACCCTGGTTACGGCCATCGATGTCGTGACGATTGACATTGTCGGCCCGGCGGTATCGCTTATCAAAACCGTAGGTCAGGACCCCAACCGCTGCGCCACGGCGACGGAACTGCGCATCCCCTCCGGCACAGACGCCTACTACTGCTTGACGCTGGTAAACACCGGCGATACCCTGCTGACTCGCCACACGGTGAACGACCCGCAACTGGGCATCACTCACAGAATTTTTGACGTACCCCTTAACCCCAATGAGCAGTTGGTGATCACGCACAATACGCCGCAAAACCAGGGGATCCCTGCGCTGCACCGGTCCAATATCACGGCACGTATGGTCAACACGGCTAGCGTCACCTCTGTTGCCGCCGGTGGAGAGGCCAGCGCCAGCGCCAGCGCCCTGCTCGACGTGGGCACGACGACGGTGCAGTTTGCCAAGACCGTGGGCAGGGACCCCGACGCCTGCCCATCCACGACGTCGGTCATCGTGCCGCGCGGGGCGCGCCTGTATTACTGCGTCACGATCCGCAACACCGGCGCCACAACCTTGACACACCATGTTCTGCGTGAAGAGCCGTTGAGCATTGACCTGCGCTTTGACTATCTGCTGCCGCCCAAAGAGGTCCTCACCCTCACCAACAGCGTTTTGGAAGACCTCAACCAGCCCGTAGTCTTTGGCCCGTTCGAGTTCAGCGACGACTTCCCAAGCGTGGTCAACAACCGCATGGCCTATACAGGCACGGGGATTACGGCGAGCGGCACGCCGGTGACCGTCACCGCCAACGGATCCACGTCGGCCAGCTTTGCCACGCGCACCCCCACACCCAGACCTAGTTCGCCTGACACGCCGACGCCCTTCCCGACCTCCACGCCCACGGTGACGCCGCTGCCGCCCACGCCTACGGATACGCCCACGCCGACCTTTACCCCGGTGACGCCTTCGCCGACGCCCACGCGCAGCTACGCCATCTCGATCCTGGAGACGCCCACGCCCGCCCAGCCGGTTGGGGATCCAACGGCGTTTGTCGACCCGGCCATGCTGGCGCTGACCGCCGAAGCCGCCACTGCGACCGCCGCCGCCTTCTCCCCGCTGCCCACGCCGGACGTGCCTTTTTCACCCCTGGCAACACCTGACCAGGCCATGCCGGGTCCGGTTTCACCGCTGTCAACTCCATCGCCTACACCCACCCTGCCGCTCACCCCGACTCCTGACGAAACGCCGACGCTGGCTGCCATCGTGATCGTGGTGACCGACACGCCCGCGCCGGAGGGCGCGCAACTGCCGCCCGGCCAGCGGCCTATCGTGCCGCCCACCCCCACGCCCACCCCCGACTATGTGATGTTCGCCGCCACGATGATCGATTCATTTTTGCTCACCACCGGGTGGATCTGGTTTTTTGCCGGGTCGCTGATCTTCTTTGTCTCGGCGGGCATTGTGGCAGGGCTGTTCTTCCGCCAACAAGAGGGGCGGCGCTTTGACCTGGTCGAAGGCGACCTGGAGGACGGGGCACTGGCGGCGGATGCCATCCCGCCCGCGCCGGGGGATGAACGCCGCAGATCCGAACCCGACGACTGGCCCGACAGTTTGCCATGACCCGTCGCTCGTCCTGGTTGCTGGTGTTGATCACCCTGGCCGCCTTCGCCTGGCGCGTCCAGGGGCTTGCGTGGCAGAGCCTTTGGCGTGATGAGGTGGATGCGATCTACTTCGCCACGCGCGACCTCTCGCAAACGCTCCGCATGTTTGTGGATGCCGGGCAAAATGGGCCGCTCTACTTTGTGGCGCTACGCCCCTGGTTTGGGCTGGTGGGGACCAGTGAGTTTGCGCTGCGCTACCCCTCCGCGCTGGCGGGCACGCTGGGCGTGGTGTTGACCTGGCAGGTAGGCCGCCGCCTGATCCCCTTGCACCTGCCGTCCGCCAATGCCGCCGCGCCGCGCCGGGGGATCATGGGACAGGATGCGGCGGCGCTGCTGGCTGCGCTCTTCTTTGCCGCCAACCCCTATCAACTGTGGTACAGTCAAGAGGGCAAGATGTACACCGTCATCAGCGTGGTCGCACTGCTGGCGACGTGGTGGTGGCTGCAGGGGATCGAGCGCGGCGGCTGGCGGCCCTGGCTGGCCTACTGGCTGACCCTTACCTTGGGCATGTACACCCACTTGCTGATCATCCTGGTCTTCCCGCTGCATTTGATCTGGTTTGTGCTGGCCTGGCCCGCCAGCCGCCAGCACTGGCGCGGCTATGGGCTGGCGCTGGCCGGGCTGACCCTGCCCTATGTGCCCATGGTCTGGTGGCAGTGGCGGTTGTTGACTGCCAATGTGCAGTTGACCGGCTTCCCGTTTACTCCAATTGACGAGATGGCGCGCGTGCTGATCTTCAACCACAGCCGCGGCTTTATGCCGCCTGCCGACCTGGGCTGGATCGCGCCCATCTTCTTTCTGGCTGCGGCAGGGCTGCTGATCGGCGCCGGGGAGATCGCATCCCGCACGCATCCAGACGGAGTGGCGCTTGCCCCCTGGCGGCGCTATGCGCTGGTGGCGGCATGGCTGATCGTTCCCGTGTTGGGCATCTATGCGTTGAGCCTGCGCCAGCCCATCTTCACTGACCGCTATGTGATCTGGATTGCGCCCGCGGCCATGATGGTGCTGGCGTTGGGGGTGATCGTGGTGCAGCGTCACGGCTGGATGCTGGGCCGGGTGCTGGCGGCTGCGCTGGTGATCTATGTGATGGGCTTCTGGCTCTATGTGGGATGGCAGCAAAAGGCCCAACCCACCAAGTACGACCTGCGCGGCGGCGTGAGCTATATCGCGGCGCGGCGCGACGCCGTTGCGCTGCTCATCCTCCAGATTCCGCACATGGAGTATGCCTATCGCTACTATACGAGCGACTTCGGCCCGCGGCCTTTTGAGGGCAGCGATGCCCGCATCCACCCGTGGATAGGCGGGCTGTGGACCAACCACGGCTGGCCCGACGACCCCGCGCGCGCGGAGGTAGACCGCCAGATGCAGGCGCAGACTGCAGGCTATTCGGATATCTGGGTGCTGCGCAGCGAGGTCGAGATGTGGGATCAACGCCACCTGATGGATGCCTGGCTGGATCAACACGCCACCTTGGTAGAGCAGGCCGACTTCCACGGCGTCCAGGTGCGCCGCTACCAGCTTGCGCCGGACACAGACTGAGGATTGATAGAGGCGATACG
>CAZYQJ010000381.1:0-5690 GCA_964649925.1 uncultured Litorilinea sp. | reverse complement strand
TATGAAAATCTATGTGAATCTCAGCCAAGCGACGGACAGTGTACCTAAGGCTGGGATCTACGTCAAATTTAGGTTAAAGCCGCTTAACTTGACAGATAGCCAAGTTAAAGACTCGAACGGGCTCGGGGCAGCCATTGCCAGAGGTACAGACAGAGGATCTTCTTTTTGAAATCTACCCCTCGCCTCTGGTAGACTCTGAAAGACTGCACATAACGCGAGACCTGGCCGGACAAATCGGCCCCAAACGGATTGAAGCGAACCATGGATACCCTGTTACCACCGCTGCTGGCGACCGACCTTGAAGGGATCTTGCTGCCCGAGATCTGGATCGCCGTGGCCGAGCGAACGGGCATTGCCCAGTTGCGCCTGACAACGCGCGACGTGGACGACTATGACGAACTGATGCGCATGCGGCTGGATATACTGCGCCGCCACGGGCTGCGGCTGGCCGATATCCAAGCCGTCATCGCCGAGATGGATGTGCTGCCCGGCGCGCAGGACTTTCTGGCGTGGGCGCGGGCCCAACTGCCGATGCTGGTGATTACGGACAGCTACTATGAACTGCTGGCTCCGTTTATGCCTAAACTGAACTTTCCCATGCTCTTTGCCCACTCGCTGCTGGTGGATGAGAGCGGTATGATCACCAGCTACCGGCTGCGCGTGGCCGACAGCAAGCGGAAGGCGCTTCAGGCGTTTCGTGACCTGGGCTTTCGCACAATGGCTGTCGGTGACTCGTATAACGACATGGGTATGCTGGAGGCCGCCGATCAGGGGGTCTTGTTCCGCCCGCCGGACAATGTTTGCCGTGATTACCCAATGTACCCGGTCACGCGCGACTATGCCGCCTTGCAGCAATACGTTACAGAATTTGTGTACGGAAAGCAGCCGACCTGAGTCGCGGCGAGGGATGGGCTCCTTACCGATTACGGCTTGCATATTGTGATGAATGATGGGGTGACCACCGGCCAGGCTGCGATTTCCATTGGTCTCTTTTACGGGAGCAGTACGGGTGCAACCGCTGCCGCTGCCAGGTTGATCCAGCAGGCACTTGTGCGCAATTACCGAGTGGAAGTCGAATTATTTGATATCGCCGAATTCTACCTGGAGGATATGGCCGATTTCGACTATCTGATCGTGGGCATCCCCACCTGGAATATCGGCCAACTCCAACGAGATTGGAATGAGGTGATCGAGGAGTTTGATCAGCTAGACCTCAGCGGCAAACGGGCTGCGATCTTTGGCCTGGGAGACCAGGCAGGCTACCCTGATACCTTTGTCGATGCCATGATCTTTATCGCCGAGCGCATCGAGGCCCAAGGGGCGACGCTGGCGGGCGCATGGCCCACGGAAGGCTACACCTTTACGCAGTCCTGGGCGCTACGCGATGGGCGCTTTATTGGGCTGGTGTTGGATGAGGACAACCAGCCGGATCTAACGCCGGGCCGCGTGGATGCCTGGGTGGGCGAGTTAGGCCGCGAGTGGGTGCTGCCATCATTGCAGGAGTAAGATGAACGTACGATGTCTAAACTGATTTCGACACCGCCCGCTTCAACATCGACAGAGGCGCAGGCAGATGCCCGGATGGACAGCCTGTGGGAAAATGTGGTCAGCCCGATTGGCTATATCCTGGCTGTTTCCTATCCTGTGCTGGCGATCTCGACTGGGGCGCGTGCGCTGTACCAGCTTTTTGTACGGGACGATATCACCTATTACTTTCCTGTAATTATGAGCGCAGTAGCCGCGATCTGCTACCTGACCGCAACGCTCGGGTTTGCTTACCGCCGACGCTGGACGTGGTGGTTGTCTGTAGCGGTTTTGGGCTTTGAGACAACGCTGACCCTGGCCGTGGGCACATGGAGTTATGTGGATCCGTCTGCCGTGGGACGCACGGTCTGGCGTCATTTTGGTGAAGACTACGGCTATTTTCCGTTCTTTCAACCTGTATTGGGATTGATCTGGCTGGTGTGGCCGCACACGCTGCGCGCCTATGGCATCCGCCGCGCGAATCCCGACCGCGAATCATAGCATGTTCTGGCAGGTCACCCGCCTGTATTGATCTAAACCTTGTGAGAGTTTGGCCTTTTCGCACTGTCTATCCGTCATCGCCTGACTATGCTGCCGCGCCCGCGATGTGGGGGCGAGTCCGGCCCCCTGTTTCTGCGGGGGTGATTGCGCTTGGCATCGTCGGCGGCCTGATCGCCGCGCTGATGCTTCTGCCGCTGGCATACCTGTTGCTGCGCGCCTCCTCCGCCGGGGCTGCCGATGCCGCGCGTCTCTTGCTCAGGCTGCAAACGCTGGAGATCATCCGCAACAGCCTGGTCCTGGCGGCATTGGTCACGAGCCTGTCACTGGTCATTAGCCTGCCGCTGGCGTGGCTGACGGTGCGGTCCGACTTGCCTGGCCGCCAGGTTTGGAGCGTACTGGCCGCGCTGCCTTTGGTCATCCCCAGCTTTATTGGCAGTTATGCCCTGGTTGCGATGATGGGGCCGCGCGGGATCGTACAGGGGTGGCTGGAGCCGATGGGCGTGACGCGCCTCCCGTCGATCTACGGCCTGCCTGGGGCTGTGTGGGCCTTGACCCTCTTTACCTACCCCTACCTGTTCTTGAGCATCCGCGCCGGGCTGCGCAACCTGGATCCGGCCCTGGAGGAAGCCGCGCGCAGCCTGGGCTATAGCCCGTGGCGCACCTTCTGGCGAGTCACGCTGCCCAGCCTGCGTCCTGCCATTATCTCAGGGGCCATCCTGGTGGCGCTGTATGTTTTGAGCGATTTTGGGGCCGTGTCCATTCTGCGTTTTAACAGCTTCACGCGCGCTATCTATGTCCAATATCTGAGCAGTTTCGACCGCAGCCTGGCTTCGCTGCTCGCCCTGGTGCTGGTTATGATCACGCTGCTGCTTTTGGTGACGGCGCAGCGTGTGCAGGGCCAGCGGCGCTATCATCGCGCCGGGATTGGCACGCGGCGTATGGCGCGCCCGGTGGCGTTGGGCCGCTGGAGATGGGTCGCCCTGGCGTACTGTGTGACGGTTGTCATCGCCGCCTTGGTGCTGCCTACCGGCGTGATCGCCTACTGGCTGATCCGCGGGCTGATGGCGGGCGAGTCGCTGCTGCCGGTCTGGGAGTCGCTGGTCAACAGCGTGCAGGCCGCGGCGTTGGCTGCGCTGGCGAGCATCACCATGGCACTGCCTGTCGGCTATCTGGCTGTGCGCTTTCCGGGGCGCTACAGCACCTGGGTGGACCGCGCCGTCTATCTGAGCAACGGCCTGCCGGGGATAGTGCTGGCCCTGAGCCTGGTCTTTTTTGGGGCCAATTATGCGCCGCTGATCTACCAGACGCTGGTCATGCTGGTCTTTGCCTATGTGGTGCGCTTCTTGCCCCAAGCCGTGGCCACCGTGCGATCCGGGCTGCTTCAGATCAGCCCGCGGCTGGAAGAAGCCGCACGCAGCCTGGGGCTGAACCGGCGGCAGGCCATCGCACGGGTGACCATCCCGCTGTTGCAGCCTGGCATTTGGGCTGGCTTTGCCCTGGTATTCTTGAGCACAATCAAAGAGTTGCCAGTGACGCTGTTGTTGGGACCGGCTGGCTACTCGACGCTGGCGACCCAGGTCTGGTCTGCGACGGGGGAGGCATTCTTTACGCGTGCGGCTGCGCCTGCGCTGATCCTGCTGGGCGTGTCGGCGTTGAGTATTGTCCTCATCTTGGGCCAGGAAGAGCGGGCATCACTGTGACCAAGCCATCGCAGGTTCCGGGTGTCTGTGTGCAGAACGCGGTCAAGCGGTTTCCGGGTGTAGCCGCGGCCAATGGCGTTTCATTTGACCTGCCCAAGGGCCAGTTGATGGCGCTGCTCGGCCCCAGCGGGTGTGGCAAGACCACGACCTTGCGGCTGATCGCCGGGTTTGAACGGCTCGATGCGGGCGTGATCGAGATCGGCGGGCAGCGCGTGGCCGGGCCAGGGCTCCATCTGCCCCCAGAGCGCCGCCGTGTGGGGATGGTCTTTCAGGAGTACGCGCTCTTCCCCCACCTGTCGGTGGAGCACAATGTCTTGTTTGGGCTGCATGCGTACCCGGGTGACCGCGGCCGCCGCGTCGCCACGGTGTTGGACCTGGTGGGGCTGACCGGGTACGAGCAGCGTATGCCCCATGAGTTAAGCGGCGGGCAGCAGCAGCGCGTCGCGCTGGCGCGCGCCCTCGCCCCGGAGCCGGACCTGATCTTGCTGGATGAGCCCTTTAGCAACCTGGATACAGGGCTGCGCGTGCGCGTGCGCGCCGAGGTGCGCAGCATCTTGCGCCAGGCCAATGCGACTGCCATCTTTGTGACGCACGATCAGGAAGAGGCGTTGAGCCTGGTAGACAGTGTGGCTGTACTGATCAATGGGGTCGTGCGCCAGGTCGCTGCGCCGCAACAACTCTACCGCCAGCCTGCCGATGTGCAGGTGGCAGCGTTTTTGGGGGACGCCAATTTCCTGCCGGGAACAGCGGATGGCAGGACGGTCGAGTGCGAGTTGGGCGTTCTGGAGTCTATCACCGAAAACGCCGGGCCGGTGGATGTGTTGGTGCGGCCTGAGAACCTGGCCGTGATGCCTGCGGCCGCCGATGCTGCGGCGCGCGTGCGCAGCATCAACTTCTTTGGTCATGACCAACTCATATCGGTGCAACTCGCATCGGGGCGGATGGTTGACGCCCGGCTGGGGCCGATGTATCATTTTGCAATTGGTCAGCCCGTCCAGTTGCGCGTTGAGGGGCCGGTGATGACCTACCGTCAGACCCATCCGGAGCCGGTCTAGCCTACGGGCGCATCAACGGGACATCTATCAGAGGGAGTAGGGTATGCGAATTGCGTTGGCAAACGACCACGCCGGGCTGGGGATCAAACCCGCCGTGATCGACGAATTACAACGGCTGGGCCATGAGGTGTTGGACATGGGGACCAACGAAACCCAGTCAGTGGACTTCCCCGATTACGCTGGTGTGGTGGGCCGCGCATTGCAGCAAGGCCAGGCCGAGCGCGGCATCTTGATCTGCGGGAGCGGCGTCGGGATGGCGATTGCCGCCAACAAAATGCAGGGCGTGCGCGCCAGCGTAGCTCATGATACCTACAGCGCCCACCAGGGTGTGGAACATGACGGGATGAATGTGCTTTGTTTGGGCAGTCGTATCATCGGCGACGAATTGGCGCGTGAACTTGTGCGGGCCTTTGTGGGAGCGAAATTCCAGGAAGAAGACCGCTTCATCCGCCGGCTCAACAAAGTGAAAGAACTTGAGGCGAACGGCATTGCTTCCTAAGCTTCCAGCCTCACAGGGATGAGGAGCCAGTTAGATGAAACGGATTGAACATCCGGTGCTATTGGTCGTCTTTGGCGCATCGGGCGATCTCTCGAAGCGCAAACTGCTTCCTGCGCTTTACCACCTCGCCTATCAAAATTTACTCCCTACTAACTTTACGGTGTTGGGCTTTGCGCGCACCAAGTACACGGATGAGCAGTTTCGAGAACTTGCCAGAGAGGGCATTGGCGAGTACGCGTCTTCCGGCGTCGACGAGCATGTCTGGCGTTGGTTCTCTCAAGGGCTATTTTACCAGGCCGGGAGCTATGACGACCCCGAGAGCTTCAAGGCGCTGGCCCAACGGGTTGCTGAATTGGATCAAGAGCGGCATATCGACGGCAACCATATCTTTTATCTTGCGACCCCGCCTTC
>CAZYQJ010000380.1:0-5712 GCA_964649925.1 uncultured Litorilinea sp. | reverse complement strand
CAACTTTGAGATCGAACCGCGCACGCTCGAACTCCTACTCGACGCGGTGGAACTGTTGGACAAGGTCACCCCGGCGCGCATCCGCCACGAACTGGAGCGCATCTTCCAGGAGAGCCGCCCCGAAAAAGCCCTGGGCCGCCTGCACGAACTGGGTATCCTGGGCCGCCTGCACCCCGATCTGGTTGTGGACGGTTGGGTCCGGCGGCGCTTTGAAGACCTGCGCGCCTGGCGTGCCGGGGGACGCGGCCCCCGCGAACTGCATGACGAACCCATCGAGCGGCTCTACTGGGGTCTGCTTGTCTTCCGGCTCTCCCCGGAGGCCCAGGCGCAGTTGGCAAACCGGCTGGGGCTGCGTGGCGAAACGCAGCGGTTGACGAAGGGGCTGACTGAGTTGCATCAACGCCTGGATGCGCTGGAACAGCCAAACCTGGCCCCCAGTGCCGTCGTAGCACTGCTGGAGGACATTGACCCGGCGGCCCTGGCCCTGGCTTATGTCGCCTGTGGCGACCAGCCCATTGTGGTCAACTACCTCGCTCACTACGCCCGCGAGTGGCGTCACATCCACCCCGAGCTAACCGGCTATGACCTGCAAGCCATGAAAATTCCTCGCGGCCCGATCTATGGACGCATCCTGAAAGCGCTGCGCGCCGCCCGGCTAGATGGCACGATTACCACCCGCGCCGGAGAGGAAGAATTGGCGCGCGCCATGGCCGCTTCAGCCGATGCCGCCCCCTGATCACAGTGGCCGCGGACTGTCCACCGGATGCCCCGGCGTTTGGTTCTGCGCGCGCCGTTTGCTAGAATAACCCTGGACATTGTGCAACCAATGCTGCTGTCGTAGGAGGCGCAAGGTGAGTCTTGAGTTCTGGCGCGACCTCGCCATCGTCTGGTTGGCGCTGCTGTGCTTCATCGGCATGTTGATCCCGCTGGCTGCGATGGTTTTCGCCGTCAAGGGGGTGCACGTCGCCGTGGACAAGGCACCCCGGCTGCTGCACCAGGCCCAGGGGAAAACCCGGCTGGCCCGCACCAAAGTGGATGACGCCAGCCGTACCGTGGCCGACCAAGTGATCCGCGCCCGCAGCCATGTCACCGGCATCCAGACTCGTCTCTCCCGCCTGGCGGGCGGCGCTTCCACTCATCGTGACGGAAAGGGTCAACCCTATGAGTGAACGAACCCGGGCCATTCTCACCGGAATCATCGCCGGTAGTCTCCTCGGCGCGGCCCTCGCCTGGGTCGCCACCGACGGCTACGATGACGCCTCATCGTCCGAAAACCCAATCAAGGCGCTTGGACCAGGTGACTACTTGGCCCTGGCGATTGGCATCATGACGCTGGCTCGCCAGTTTGGCTCGATGCTCAAGCGAACCTAGCTTCCCTGACACCAGCAGTATTGCGTCGCAACCCAGGGGCTAGCCACACGCCCCACGAGCCACAGGAGAATAACGTGTCTGAACAGCTTGGTTCGGAAAAGCGGCCTTTGCGCGTCGCCATCATCGGAGCAGGTCCTTCTGGTTTCTATGCCGCCGGTTCGCTGCTCCAGCAAAACAAGGCCCATGTCTTGGTCGATATGTATGACCGGCTGCCCACCCCCTTTGGTCTGGTGCGCTATGGCGTCGCGCCCGACCACCAAAAGATTAAATCGGTGACCAAGGTCTATGACCGCACGGCCTCCGACCCCCGTTTTCGCTTCTTCGGCAACGTCGACTTTGGCACGGACTTGACCCACGCCGACCTGCGCCGCCACTACGACCAGATCATCTACGCCGTCGGCGCACAGTCCGACCGCAAGCTCAACATCCCTGGCGAAGACCTGGCCGGGAGCCTCTCGGCCACAGAGTTTGTCGCCTGGTATAATGGCCATCCCGACTTTGTAGACCTGGAGATCAACCTGGATTGCAGTAACGTGGTTGTCGTCGGCGTCGGCAACGTCGCCATGGACGTGGCGCGCATCCTGGCGAAGACGGTAGACGAACTCCGTACCACCGACATCGCCGACCATGCGTTGGAAAAACTCGCCCACAGCCAGGTTACGGATGTCTACATCCTGTCGCGCCGCGGCCCAGCCCAGGTCAAATTCACCGCGGCGGAGGTCAAGGAATTCGGCGAGCTTGCGGAGGCCGAACCCGTGGTCGATGCCGCCGATCTCGTTCTCGACCCGCTCAGCGCCCAGGAGATCGCCCAGGACGCAGGTGCGCAAAAGAATCTGGCCATCCTCAAGGAATTCGCAGAACGCCCGCTCAGCGGAAAGCCGAGGCGTGTCCACTTTCACTTCTTCGCATCGCCGGTCGAACTGCTTGGCAGCGATCAGGGCCGTGTGCAGACGGTGCGGGTGGAACGCAACGAACTGCGCCCCACCGCCGACGGCTATCTGGCGGCGCACGGCACCGGCGAATACTATACCCTGCCCGCCTGTCTGGTGCTGCGTTCGGTCGGCTACAAGGGGATTCCGCTGGAGGATGTCCCCTATGACACGCGCACCGGCACGATCCCTAATGTAGATGGCCGTGTGATTGACCCCAGCACCGGTGCGCCGCTGCCCGGTGAATATGTGGTGGGGTGGGCCAAGCGCGGCCCCACCGGCATCATCGGCACGAACAAGCCCGACGCCGCAGAGACCGTCGAGCGCGCCCTGGCCGACATCCCCCACCTGACGCCCGCGCCGGAGCCGGACCCCGCGGCGGTTGAAGGGCTGCTTGAAGAACGTAAATTGACCTTTGTCACCATCGAAGGCTGGCGCGTTCTCGACCAACTGGAAGTATCGGGCGGCATATCCCAGGGCAGACCGCGCCTCAAGTTTACGCGCATCCAGGACATGCTCGACGCCCTCCATGCCGCGGTCAAGGTCAAAATGACCGACTAGGATAACCCTTAGAGTCAAACAAAAAGGGCAGGCGCAATGGATAGGATCGGCCTGCCCTTTTCTCGTAATATCGCCTGCACCTCAGCCGGAGTCGTCAACCTCCTGCGCCGCGATCCGGTCTGCCAACTCCGCCAGCACCGGATATGGCTGTGCGCCGGAAACCAGATATTTCTCATTAAAGACGATGGCCGGGACCGCGTTCAGCCCCAACTCACGCGCCAGGTCGACATCGGCTTGTACCGCCGCATCGGGCGCAGGGTCCTGCAACGCGGTCACAAAGGCTTCCCGTTCCATCCCCACGCGCTCGGCGATCTCCCCAAGCAGGCCACGGTCGCTGATGTCCCGTCCCTCAGTCCAATAGGCGCGAAAGACCGCATCATGAAATGCCTTGCCATACCCGGCCCACTCGGCCAGCTTGGCACCGACCAACGCCGGACGGCTGTCGATCCCCATCGGTCCTTGGTTCAACTCCAGCCCATACTGCTCACGGGCAATGGCGTAGAGCCGGGGGCGGCCCTCTTTGATCCTCTCCAAATACTCCGGCGGCATCGGGGGCGCACCCGCCGGGCGCAGTTCAAACGCATGCCACCGGATCGTGACCCTGTGGCTGGCTTCGAGCTTCTCCAAACTGGAGGCTGCGAGAAAACACCACGGTCAGACGTAGTCCGACCACACGTCGATCTGAATTCGTTCGTCGGTCAAAACAGACTCCTCATAGCATAAGTAAACCAACATCGCGTGCCCAACACAACCGGCATGCCCTAGTGTAGCGGCGCTCCCCCTTTGGGTCAAAGCGCAGCCGCATCTTTGTCCTAAAGAAAAGCGGCGAGACCAAGAACCGGCCTCGCCGCCACCCTCACCGCCTCACAGGTCTATTCGTTGATAAACCAGGACGCGGGCACATGCGGATACCACTCACCCGAAATCGACTGCGTGGGCACGTTACGCACACGATTCTTCACCACGGCAAGCTGCCCAAAGCGCGGGTCGTCCACCACAATCCCAATCGACCACAGGTTATCCATGTGGATCTCGAAGACTTCCTGCATCAACTGGTTGCGGACTTCCTCCGAAGGCTCGGCCAGGATCTGCTCGCGTATTTCGCGCAGCCGCTTGACGTCGTCGGGCGGTTCCACACCCTGCGCGCCGTCCGTATCCAGCCACAGCGCCCAATCCGGCGCCCACTGCCACCCGCTCAGGGCAAAGGTGTTGGAGTTGAGTGTCGGGTGCACCGGGCCGCCGCCGAAGTGCGCGCCGCGCGCCGACAGGTCATGCTCGCCCGCCTCATGGCGTGAAGCCCACAGTTCGCCCGCTTCAGGGGTGACCGAAGCGCGGATGCCGATCTCCTCCCAGTATCCCTTCACCAATTCCATCACCTCCGGCGTCTCGACCGGCCAGGCGGTCGTCGCCGAGATGACCAGCAGCAGCTCTTCGCCGTTCGGGCCGGTGCGGAAGCCATTGGCATCGCGTTCCGTCAGTCCCATCTCGTCGAGCAAGGCATTGGCCGCCTCGGGGTCATGCTGCGCCCAGGACTGGAACAACTCCGATTCGCCGTGATACGGCTCGCCGCGCGCGGGCGCTACCTGCGACGGGAACACGCCGCCGCGATACATCAGCGCCACGATCTCCTCGCGGTTGATCGCCATCGACAGGGCGCGGCGGAAGCGCACGTCGTTATACAACTCGCGCTTCATTTCGTCCTCGGTGGTGAAGTTGAACATGATGTTGGCGAACGCGTTTGGCATCCAGTTAGCGTAGGCAAACCGATAGTCGCCACTTTCCTTGCTCTCGGTCAGGATTGGCAGGTTCGCCGGGCCGCCCAGCGATGCCATGCGCACAAAGTCAAAGTCACCGGCAATCGCCTTGAGCAGCGTAGCCTCGGTGTCTGCCACACGGATGGTACGCAGTTCGTCAATGTACGGGAGTTGGTTCCCCTCTGTGTCTACCTTCCAGTAATAGGGGTTGCGTTGGTAGGTCTGGATCTGCTCCGGCGGCCATCCGGTAGGGATCCACGGAGACAGGGTCGGCTTATCTGGGTTGTCAAAGCCAGCCATCTGCTCGAACAGATCTACCCAATTGTCGAACCCTCCCTCTTCCATCAGCGGCTCAAGTTCCGACATCTCAACATAGTCGGGGTGGAACTGCTGGAGGTAATGCTCCGGCATGTTCACCAACTCGGTGCGGGGAAAGCCCCAACTGCCCAGATAGGTCGTGAACAGCGCATACGGTTCGGCAAAGGCAAACTGGATGGTGTAGTCATCTACCTTCGTAAACTCGGCCAGTTCATCGCCACGGGTCAACAGCGTCGGCTTGGAGGGACGCAGTTCGTCGTTGAGAATGACCGCGTTCCACCAGAACAGGATGTCGTCGGCGGTAAACGGTTCGCCGTCGCTCCACTTCACCCCCTCACGCAGGTGCAGCGTGAGCGTCGTATAGTCCTCCGACCACTCCCAAGCGGTCGCCAGGCTGGGAATAATCTCCCCCTGCGGGTTGTGTACCGTCAGCGATTCATAGTTGAAATACTGTGCATCCGAGGATCGCAGCGTATTCTGGCCGGTGATGTTCATGCGCAGTTCACCGCCATACTTGCCCACTGCCTCTTCCGGCTGAATGACCATCGGTTCCAGCGGCAGCCGTTCCTCCACCGGCGGCAGTTCGCCTGCGGCCACCATCTCTGCCAGTGCGGGAGCCTCCTGATAGGCCTCAATCGTGTTGCCGGTCGCCTCTTCATACGCAGCCGGAGAGTTGTGGACTATCGCTTGCACCTCACGCTCCCCCGCATCAGCGGGTGGATC
The DNA here is from genome assembly GCA_964649925.1 of uncultured Litorilinea sp. Lineage (GTDB taxonomy): Bacteria > Chloroflexota > Anaerolineae > Caldilineales > Caldilineaceae > QEUY01. The sequence continues at coordinate 56 of CAZYQJ010000380.1, read as the reverse complement.
GGTCAGCACGGGGCCTTCTGCCCCTGTCGACGCTGCCGGGGCCTCTGCCGCTGTGT
>CAZYQJ010000379.1:0-5713 GCA_964649925.1 uncultured Litorilinea sp. | reverse complement strand
CTGGCTGTAGATGCGTTCAGCGGTTGCCTTCACCGGGACATTGTACTCGGCGGCATAGTCCAGGGCATCTTTGCGCCCGCGGATGTTCCACTCGCGCCAGGGGGCGATGATGCGCAGCGTGGGGTTGAGCGCCATCACGGTCAACTCAAAGCGCACCTGGTCGTTGCCTTTGCCGGTCGCGCCGTGCGCAACGGCGTCTGCGCCTTCCAACTCGGCGATCTCCACCAGCTTTTTGGCGATGAGCGGGCGGGCGAACGAGGTACCTAGCAGGTATTCCCGCTCATAGATCGCCCCGGCCTGCATGGTGGGGAAGACATAGTCGGTGAGGAACTCGGCGCGCAGGTCTTCGACATAGCACTTGCTTGCGCCTGATGCCAGCGCTTTGGCCTCCAGCCCGTCCAGTTCATCGGTTTGGCCCAGGTTGGCGCAGAAGCAGATGACCTCGCAGTGGTAGTTGTTTTTGAGCCAGGGCACAATGATGCTGGTATCCAGGCCGCCCGAATAGGCGAGCACACATTTTTGAATGGTCGGTCGATTACTCATCGGAGTCTCCTGAAATTTAGGGTCATACGGGAAATAGTTGGTCTATAGATTCCGGCAGCAGCCAACAAAAAACGCCACCCGGTAGCCGGTGTGGCGTTGCAGGAAGCAGGCGCAAAGTCGGATGCTCACCGTCCCCGTGGTCTACGGCAGCCGGTGGGCAGGCACTATTCTCTGCTTCCTTGGGTCGTCCTGGCGCGTCGAGCCATGATTCCTATTCGTCGCAATCGGGCGCATCCGCGCCGATCCGGGTGTGCAATTGGAATCAAGCATACTCGATTACCCTGGTAAAGTCAAAACTACGCCTAAAACCATCGTGTCTGGCGCGCATCGGCGTGTTCAGTCACCGCTTGATCAGGGATTCCTTGTTCTCCTCCCAAAGTCGTCTTACGACCTCCTCAAGTTCTTCAGGATACGCAAACCCGTGTCTGGCGGCGAGGCAACGACCGGCACGAGACATCTCGTCGCGGATGGCGTCGATGACCGTGACGGTTTCGGCCGGTGTCCTGGAGGGCAAGCCCAGAATGTTGTGCTGATCCTCAGTCAGCTTGCCTTCCAAGCCCTTGTGCATGGCCCCAAGCATGTGAATCGTGACCCGGGCATCGATATCTTTGCCAACCGCCTGCATGTACCATGTCCGCAGCAGTGCCATCCGCTCGATATAGAGCCCGGCAAATGCGGAATAATCGTATCGCCTGCTAAGGGCCTTCATTTGCTTATGCGTCGCGATCCAGTAGTCGACCAAAAACTGCCTGACGACTGCGCCGTCAATCTCGCGGACGAGCGAGGCGGGCGGGCGCGCAAAGCCTACCAGCTTTTCTTTGAACTCCGCGTTGCGACAGGCGAGGATGACCAGGTGCGGCTCGAGATTCTCGGTCGCTGTGTCTTGTACATAGAAATCGATAATGGTTCCGTCCGCCAATACCATATGATGCAGTAGGGCCCGCTCCCCAAAGCGCAGCAATGTCCCGCCGCATGGGTGCATGGGCAGATAGTGTTCCCAGTCAGGATGGGTCCATCGGTCGAGTTGCCCAGGTTCGACCGCAATCCGGAAGTCAATATCGCTGTAGGCGTCACCCAAACCGGCCGCAAGGCTCCCACCCACCCAGATCGCTTGAATGCTGGCATCGGCATAGCACATTCGGGCCATCTCACGGATCAGAGAGGCATGGGGGCCATTTGCTAGTCGTCCGAGGTCAATGTCTTCCATGTTCTCTCCTCCATTCGTTTATGTGGCCCATGCCGTCGCACATGGATATAGCCGGAACATGCTGCAGTTCTAGGCGCTGGCGGGAATCACCTTTGCCTTGGCGGGTAACCTTTCTCACAGGTTCGGACAGACCTCACGGATTACGTCTGTAATATACTCGATCTCCTCGATCGAGAGCGATGAGGCGGAGGGTAGATAGAAGCCATCACGGCACAGCCGTTCCGCCACGGGGTAACGCTGCCCCTTAAAATCATGCCAGTAGATCGGCTGGCAGTGCATCGGAATAAAGAAGGTGCGCGTCTCGATGCCGTGGTCGGCCAAGGCGCGGCGCAGGTCATCGCGGCCCATGCCGTAGGCTTCCTTGTCCACCAGAATGCCGTACATCCAATAGACATTCTTGGCCCATTCTGCCTGGGGCGGCGTGGTGATGCCAGGAATGGCGCGCAGCCGCTCGGTATAGGCCGCCGCGTTGCGCCGCCGCGCCGCCACAAAGGTTTCCAACTGCTCCACCTGGGCCAGCCCAACCGCGGCCTGCAGATTGGTCATGCGGTAGTTAAAGCCCACGAACTTATGCCAGAAGTGGCGCTCAGTGCTGAAGGCGTGGTCGCGCAGGTTCCAGGCCAGCCGCGCCAGATCGCGGTCGTCGGTGGTGACCATGCCCCCTTCGCCGGTGGTGATGATCTTGTTGCCGTAAAAGCTAAAGCTGGCAGCATGGCCCAGGCTGCCGGTGCGGCGGCCCTTATATTCTGCCCCGTGGGATTCGGCGGCATCCTCGATCACCTGGATGCCGTGGCGCTGTGCCAACTCCATCAGCGGGTCCATATCGACCGGATGGCCGTAGATGTGGACAGGGATAATCGCCTTGGTGCGCGGGGTGATCCGGGCCGCCACCTGATCCACATCCATCTGCCAGTACTGCGGTTCGTTGTCGACCAGCACGGGCGTTGCGCCGCAGTAGGTCACAGCGTTGATCGTGGCGATCATCGTAAAGGTGGGCAGGATCACCTCGTCGCCCGGTTCCAGCCCCAGCGTCGCCAGGGCCAGGTGCAGCGCGACCGTGCCATTGGCACAGGCGATGCCATAGCGGGTATTACAGGCCTGGGCAAAGCGCGCCTCGAACTCGCGGATAAAACTGCCCGCCGACGAAATCCAGTTGGTCTCCACCGCTTGCTGTACATACTTGAGTTCATGGCCGTCCAATGCTGGCTCACAGACGGGGATGATGGCGCGGCGGGTGGTTTCCTCAAAGGAGGGGATGGCGCGATAACGCACCTTGACTTCGGGGTCGGCTGCGGGGATGATCTCCGCCAGATCACCCATCTCTTCTAACGAAAGCTCAGCAGGTTTGAGCATAGTCAATCCTTACATTGTGCGGTGTAACAGCCCGTCGGCCAAGGCCCACAACGGGGATTCGAGGGCGCGCGAACCCAGCGCGGCCTGAAGCGCCCCGCGTGCAACCGCGTGCTGTGTGAGCATCTGCGCCTCCACAAAACGCCGTGTCCCTGCCTGATCCAGCAACTCCAGGGCCTGGGGGATCTGGCTTTCATCCGGCGGCGACTCCAGAAGCCGCTGAAAAACCTCGCCCACGACCTCATGGTTGAGGGCATGGACCAGGGGCAGGCTCTTTTTGCGGCGCAAGATGTCGTTGCCCGCTGCCTTGCCTGTCACGTTCGGGTCACCCCAGATGCCCAAAATGTCGTCCTGAATCTGAAACGCCAGCCCCACAGACTGGCCGAACTGCAGCAGGTCGGTCTGCTGCGCTGTGGATGCGCCGCCCAGCAGCGCACCGATAGCTGTACACGCCCCGATCAACGACGCGGTCTTGCCCTGGATCATGCGCAGGTATTCGTCCACGCGAACTTGAGTGCGCTGTTCAAAATGCATGTCCAGGTGTTGGCCCTCGGTGAGCGCGATGCAGGTGTGGGTAAACCGTTCCAGCGCGGCCAGCACCACCCTGGCTTTGACCCCGCGCGTCGACAGCCGTTGCATGGCGGCGAAGGCCAGGGCAAACATGCCGTCACCCACATTGATGGCCTGGGGCACACCCCACAGCCGCCACACGGTGGGCCGGTGACGGCGCATCTCGTCGCCATCCTCCACGTCGTCATGGATCAGCGAAAAGTTGTGCAGCAGTTCAAGACCCGCCGCGGCAGGCAGCGCCGTCCCTGGGTCGCCGCCCACCTCAGCGCAGGTCAGCAGACAGATCATCGGGCGCAGCCGCTTGCCCGCTGGAGTGATGTGGTCGCGAAGTTGTTCGTCGGCCCAGCCCAGGTGGTAGCGCATCATGCCGTAATGCATCGCCACCGGGTCATCGCCGCCGGTCACCACCGCGCGCATTTCGTCTTCCAGGCGTGGCAGCCATGTGCCGAGGAAACTGCTCAATTCACCGTTGGACATCCAGCGCTCCTGTATAGATGAGAACCCCATCGCGGCGCAGGTCGGCCAGCGTGGCCGCTCCGCTGCAAAACATCGCGATCCGGAGTTCGCTTTCTAGCAATTCCATCTCCTCTGCCACGGCTTCCGCCGACTCCACCGCACGTTTGAGGAAGGGTGAAGCCAGCCCAACCAAGTCTGCCCCAAGCGCCACACATTTGGCGATCTCCTGACCGGTGCGGATGCCGCCGCTGGCGAAGATCTGCACGTCCGTGCGCCCGCTTTCGGCCCGCACCCGGCGTACCATTTGCAGGCTCTCAGCGGTTGGGATGCCCCAATCTGCAAAGGCCGCAGCCAAACGGCGCAGGCGCGTGGTGGGGGCGCGGTGCATCTCGACCTGACTCCAGGAGGTACCGCCCGCACCCGCCACGTCGATGGCGCTGATGCCCGCTTCGATCAGCCGCCGCGCCGTCTGTTCGCTGATCCCCCAGCCGACTTCCTTGGCGACCACCGGCACAGGCAGGCCGCGGCAGACCTGTTCGATCTTGCCCAGCAGCCCGCGCCAGTTGGTGTCCCCCTCCGCCTGGAGTACCTCTTGCAGCGGGTTCAGGTGCAGGATCAGCGCGTCCGCCTCGATCATCTCGATGGCGCGGCGGCAGTCATCCACGCCAAAGCCATAGTTCAACTGCACGGCCCCCAGGTTTGCCAGCAACAAAATGTCCGGCGCGACATCGCGCACGCGGAAGGTGGCAACGGTATCCGTCTGCTCCAGCCCGGCGCGCTGGCTGCCCAGCCCCATCGCCAGGCCGCGCGCCTGGGCGGCTTCGGCCAGGTTGCGGTTGATGACCTGCGCCTGGGATGTGCCTCCGGTCATGGAACTGACCAGGATCGGCGCAGCGACCTGCCGGGTCAGGACGCGGGTGCGCGTGTCGATCTCCGCCAGGTCAAGTTCGGGCAGCGCCTGGTGGACGAACCGGTATGCTTCCAACCCGGTGGTGAGGGCTGGGAACTGTACATCTTCTTCGAGATTGATCCGAATGTGATCGGCTTTGCGCTGATCGATGCTCAAAAACGCAGCCTTTCCGCAAATTGGGGGTAGATTGGCCGTTCCGAAACGACCTCTGCACCGTCATAGGTCAATGATACCGCAGGTTGGGCAAAGACAACACAGCGGCCACCGAGTAATTTGCCCCAACTTCGCCGTATTGTTTGGCGCACAGCGACGTCATCAAGATTGGTAGGGCAAAGCAGGCGTGGGAACGACGTGATCATTTTGTTCCCCAAATTGCCGATCTTGGCGTATCCAATCGCTCACCAGCACGTCATGGTTAGCATGACACACCTCTACACAGCAGCGTAACACAAGGATGCCCCAACGTTCCGTGACCACTCATCCGAGTGATCTGGACCGATGCAGCCCGTTACAGCGGTGGAGAGGCAGGGTAGGCAGGTGTTAAGGTGCAGAACCCATCTGGCTACCGGCGCAGATTAACAAGTGAAAAGACGAATCCGGTTATGCAGGGCTGTGCATAGCGAAAAATGGGGGTAAGGGTGCAATGAGATGATTTATGAACGTCAAACGGGCAAAGC
>CAZYQJ010000378.1:0-5724 GCA_964649925.1 uncultured Litorilinea sp. | reverse complement strand
CCGACGTTTTGTCGGCGGCGGCACGGTCTGGCTCAAGTGCGGCCTCGATCCTGCCCGTCACGGCTGCAAGCGGTCGAAGCGCCAGCGTGTGGCGCCATACGGCTCGGCGGTGGCGACCCCAAAGGCGGTGTGGAACGTGAAGCGGTAGAGGTGCCAGGGCGGCGGGCCTGCACTTGGAGCGCTGTATGGGGCCGTAAGGGCATCGTCCTCTACCTGCGCCGGCCACCCACCCTCGCGGTACAGGCGGGCCACCTCCTCCAGTGTTGGCTGATCGGTGACCCTGGTCGCTTCGCCTTCAAGGACGAGGTCAATACCGTTCAGCCCGACGGAGATTGTGCAGGCCGGGTTCACCGCCAGGTTGCGCGCCTTGCGGGTTCCAGGCCCGCTTGTGAAATAGAGGTCACCGTCGAGCCAAAGGGGGCCGACTGCGGCGGAATGGGGGCGGCCACCTGGTCGGGACGTTCCCAGGAAGAACGTAGTGCCTGGCTGTGGCGGGTCGCCCGCGAGGAGCGCGCGCGGCTGGCTCCACGACAGCGCGGGGGATCCGTAACGGTCGAGATTGGTAACCTCGACGGGTACTCGGTCGGTCATTCGTTCACCTCCTGATCCTTCCAGCAACAGTGCTGATGTAGATTATGACCTTGACGTTGCCCATGCCTTGTCACCGGTGAGGCGGCTTGTTCCGTGCTTCCATTTGGGCCGCTGCGGTGTCGCCGGCAAATAGTGCGCTGGCGAGCAGCAACGCAAGACCAAGTACGGAGACCCATGAGCGGAGCGCATGGAAAAGCTCCCAGCGGTCGCGCAGTTGCTGCCAGTTGGGGGGCAGCGACGTCACTGTCCACCCCTCAATTTGGTTGTCAATCGGCACCTCCACGATCAACGTAATCAGCAGCGCGATCACGAATAACACAAACCCTGCCAGCGTCAGATAAAACGCCCTGGAGCGTGCCCGGTATAACAGATAGAGAACCGGCAGCACCGCCAGGATAGCGGCTGGCATGAGAATCGCCATGATCGTGCCCAGATTGGCGATCATGGTGTGCCCCACCTCCAGAAAGGTTTCGGGGGTGAGCGCAGCCATCGAGCGACTGAGGCCCAGCCAAGTCCCCCAAAAGACACTGGTCACCAACGCCAACAGCAAGATGCTAATGAACTGCCAGGTTGCCAGCGTATCGACTGTCTTTGTCTTGACGCTCTGCTCACCGCCACTGGTGAGGCTGGTATGATCATGTTCTGCCATCTGCATAGAGCCTCCTTCTCACCTGATGCGCCGCCACCGGTCGCATCCTTATGCAATATTTCGTGCGGCCTTTCCCCTACGACAATGGCCTTTCTATGCTGCGGATTGGCCGAAGAAAAGGCGCTCACCTGTCCAGTCCCTCCTGCGCCGCAAGCACGGTGCGCCCTTGTTGAGATCCGAGCTGGTCTACTGCTGCGGGGCTGGCCTCGCGATAGACAAACTTCTCAAGGGAAACGGTGGTCTCCTGGCTGTCTGCCTGATAGCGGATGCAGTACTCGGTGGGGTAATAGCCGCTGGTTTCCCAGGCCTCAGGCAGCGAGATCGCCTGGCACTCGTCCGGTTGGCTCAGCAAGAAGTCGCGGGCAATCATCGGCTCGTAGAAAATAATGTGACCATCATAGGCTCCGTAGATGAACGAGTGGGTGAACTTGGCCTGTGGAGGGTCCGCCAATTCGGGTGCGGAGCCATCGATCAGATGGTCGCCCATCTTCGCAACAGCGTCCTCGACGCTGTGATAATTGGCGGGCAGGTACGCGGCGGGCACTGGCTTGGTGGCGCGTTCGAAATCTTCGCAGTTAATGATCACGCCACACGGTCCCGGACGAATCGCCTGCACTTCCTCCTGGCTTGCCGCATAGAAGTGAAAGTCAAAATGGGGCGTCTGCCAGATCGACGGTGGGTGCCCGTAGGCGTTCCAGTTCAGCGTCGCCCATTTGAACGGGATGTCGCTATTTTGGACCACTTCCGATGGCATGGACAGGATCAACTCATAGTCGCCGATGCACTCGCCCATCTCCATCGTGCCGTTGCCGTTGATGTCAAAGCAGCGACTCTTCATGTTCGGATCGGTGGGCAGACCTTCCAACATCGCCTGTGTGTAGACAATGCCAATGCTGACAGGGCTGCCGTCGGCACTGAGTTCGGCATAGGTGCGGGCTGTCCCCTCGCCCATAGCGCCGCTTTCGCCATAGAGCCTGGTTGGCGTGGGCGGATCAGCTGTGGGCCCCTGTGGTGCGCCAGCGGTGATCGGTTGACAAGCTACACTGGTGATCATAACCAGTAACAGCCCTGCGATGAACAAGGTGTTGAATTTGTATCTCAACATTTGATTCTCCTTCCAGTGGTATGCAGTTGGCTTGTTGGGCGACCATACCGCTGCTGTGCTTGGTTTCATCCGACATCGCCCGCAGCCTACCTCTGCAAACGCATCGCCAATGGCCTGCCGCCTACGGCCTGCCCTGGGCAATCGGGCTGGTATGAAAGCCTGCTAGCAGCCAGCGCCCTTGTTGATGCACCCAGATCAGCGTGGTGCGGAATTGTCCTTCCATCACCTTGTCCTGATATCTGGCCTTTTGCGTTTGGCGGCCTATCATCACAGCAGCATCGCCGTAAACTCGTGTCTTCACATCATCCCAACTGAAGGATTCATACTTCAGATTGCCCGGTGTGAAGCGTTGGACGGAATCCGTCTTGGTCAACATAAATCCCAGCGGCCCGACGCCGACAAAATCATCGGTCAGGGTGCGTTGGAAGAAGGTGGCGTCGCCCCCTCCTTCGGCGGCGGCCCACGCTTCGGAAAGGCTGTTCAGTTGCTGTTGGGTATCACGACTCGTCATTCGGTCCATTGTCTATCTCCCTTTGGTTCTCCTAGAACCTCTCATAGCGTAGATTGACTACACCATTGTCGTAGGTCGTGCTTTCGACGAATCGAAGGGCGGTTTTTGTAGGAGTCGAGGCAAAGAGCGGCTTGCCAGTACCCATCACCAGGGGATGGACCAGCATATCGATCCCGTCCCACAACCCATGTTCCAGAAATGACCGCCAGGTGCTCTCGCCAGCATCCACGGCGATATCTTTGCCCGGCATGTCCTTGAGCCGCGCAATCTCTTGCTTGAATGCTTCGCTGTCTTTGACACGTAACAGTTCCGAATTTCTCCAAGCGAGTTCCACCTCGCCATGTGACAGGACGAATTTGTGCATGTCATTAATCTGCTTGGCAAAGGCGCGTTCTGCTGCTGAGTTTGACGACGTTTCTGCATCCTGCCAATACTCCGCCAGCGGCGCATATGTGTTTTTGCCAAAAATGATGGCGTCAATCGTGTTGTGATAGGCGATCGCGTCACGAGTCGCTTCATCGGTTAACGATACCCACTGTTCCACGTTGGAGACCATGCCATCAAGGGTCACGGCAAAGTGCAAAAATACTTTTCTCATGATGTTTCGCCTTCCTCAATGCGGGCCGTGTTTCACCACCTCGAACCGGAAGTGGGTGGCGCCCGGCGTCTCAATCGAGCTAACCTTCCGCAGTTCAATCCCCTCCGGGTCGAAATCCTCAAAGAGCCGGATGCCGTCGCCGAGCAGGATGGGGGCGAGGTGAAGCTGCATCTCGTCCAGCAACCCGGCCTTCAGATACTGCCGGATGAGGTCTGCGCCGCCCCAGATGCCGACGTTTTTGCCGGCGGCGGCAGCACGGGCTAGCTCAAGTGCGGCTTCAATTCCGTCTGTCACGAAGGTGTAGGTCGTACCGCCCTGCATGGGCAGCGGCGCTCGCGCTTCGTGAGTCACAACAAACACCGGCATTCCGAACGGTGGAGGGTCGCCCCACGGCTCAAATCCGACGTCGAACATCCGCTTCCCCAACACGACCGCCCCGGTCGAGGCATAGATCTCATCCACGATCGCAGCGTCGGTCTCCGTCTGCGCATCGAACCGCCAGTCGTGAAGCCGCTCCCCACCGTCCCCCATCCCATTCCCGACGCGCACGTTCGGTCCGGTGATGAACCCATCCAACGACATTGATATTTCGCAGTAGACTTTGCTCATATGGCCTCCCTTGTTTGTCATGCTGCAGCCATAGCCGTTGTGGAGTGCAGATATGAAGTCACTAACTCAAGTTGCTAATTCCCTCTGACTGCTGCGCATAGGGCGCAAGCTCACACCTTCGTCTCAAGCTGGCTGGCGCGACGGAAGCGGCTTGACTTGCCAACGCATGTAGGCGACGAATGTGATGATCAGGAAAAGCACAAATCCTGTGATCGCGCTGGCGATTTCGCCTCTGGTCAGGTGATAGACGGTCGCGCTTGCCATGACCATCATCAACCCTGCGGCGGCCAGTGTAGTTAACCTGGGCAGAATGCGCGTCAGGCCCGGCAAGATCAGCCCCACTGCAGCCATCAACTCCGCCACGCCGATAAAGAGGCGAAACCAGATTGCAAACTCGGCATTCAGGATCGGGACCATTTCGGGTGGTGGACTGATCATCAGCCAACCGTGCCACACAAAAACTGCCGCCAATAACACCTGTAAGGTCCAGAGGACAGTGTTCATTCGGCCTTATGCTCCTTGTTTAGACATAGCTGACGATGCCCCGCGGCTTCGTTTGCCAAGTAGACTGCCATACTCCTGCACTGCCTGCTCGCATTGGCGTTGGTCCGCTATTGAGCCCGCCACCCCATCATGCGCTGGAGCGTCATCAAGTTGCCTCTGGCACTGGCCAGCGTCGACATAAGCGTGGTGTAGTGGGTAGTGAGTGGCGAGAGGAACGGTTACGCCTGGGGCAGCGCTCCCTTTATCACGGTGCCGTAAGGTAGTCTCCGCGGCCAGCAGCGTTTGGCGGTTGGCATAGGGGGCTTGGGCGTTGATGCGGAACAGTCGTGTCTACAATTATGGGTCAAACAACATAGGCTTGCCCTTCTCGGTTAATCTCCTTCCGACTATGGGGCGTCGGGTGAGCGCCCCGTTGTGTAAACCAAGGTAGAACAGAAGCGATACCCGGAAAAGAGCCAATTCCTGATCAAATCATGGATCCACTTTTGCGTTTTCAGCCGTCGGCCACACCGCCCGCATGACAGATGCCAACTTGTGTGTGGCATCCTGCATCACCGCTTGGTCATGATCGCCGTAGCCGAGTATCAACCCCTCACGCTCCAGCGGTTGCATGCTGTAGTTTGAGAGCAGCCAGAGGTTCAGGCCGTTGGCTGCGGCCTGCTGTACCAGCCGCGCCCCATCCATGCCGGTGGGCAACCAGCCGATACAATGGCTTCCCGCTGGAGAAGCTTGAATGTCGAGGGGGACATCACGCAGCGCAGCCAGCAGGGCCGCACGGCGTTCGGCAAAGAGGGTGCGCACACGGCGTAGATGGCGGGTAAAGTGCCCGTCGGCGATGAAATCGGTGAGTGCCGCCTGTTCGAGAATGGGCAGGTGAAAGTCAATCAGCCGGCGTACTTTTAGGAAAGGTTCTACTAAGCGCGGCGGTAAGATCAGATAGCCGATGCGCAGCGCTGGCGCCAGCACTTTGCTGAAGGTGCCGATGTAGATCACGCGCTCAGACTCGTCGAGCCCTTGTAGGGTTGCCAGTGGCCTTCCGGCAAAGCGGTATTCGCTGTCATAATCGTCTTCAAGAATGTAGGCATCGGCGCGGTTGGCCCACCCGAGCAAGGCCAACCGGCGCCGCAGACTCATCGTTATCCCCAAAGGAAACTGGT
>CAZYQJ010000377.1:0-5732 GCA_964649925.1 uncultured Litorilinea sp. | reverse complement strand
CAGTCGATCCACTACATCGACCTGGCCCAATGGCTGGTAGGCCGCGTCGAAGGCGTAGGGGCGACCACAGCCACCCTGGCCCATACGATGGAAGCAGAAGATACCGCCTGCGCCTGGCTGCGGTTTGCCGGGGGCGCAGCAGGGGCGTTCATGGGCAGCACCGCGGCCTGGCCCGGTGAGCCTGCGCGGGTCTCCATACACGGCGACCGTGGATCGATTGCACTGGAAGAAGGGCGCATCGTACGCTGGAAGGTCCAGGGTGCGGATGCCGAGGAGGAGGCCGCCATGCTCGCGCTGGAGGAAGTCGGGGGCAGCGGCGCGGCCGACCCCACAGCCATCGGCTACGAGATGCACCTCCGCCAGATCGAAGACTTCATCGCCGCCATTCGCGAAGACCGTGCCCCGGCCATCCCCGGTGCAGAAGGCCGCCACGCGGTGGAAATCGTGCGCGCCCTCTATCATGCGGCGCGCACAGGGACAGCGGTCGCCCTGCCCTTCCACGACGATGCATAAATCCGCCACCCTGCCTATGGGGGTCAACGCCACCGGACGCACTTGGCTGCGAGCGCAGTTGTCGGGACGAAGGCCATCCTTCTATCCTTCTCCTGCCGATCAGAACTGGAACTGACTATAGGTCTTTAGGAGCATAGCGCATGACAACTGACCTGGCACAACACATACAAGCGACACGCATGGCGGACACCCATGAACATCTGCACAAAGAAGACGAGTACGTTGACCATGGGCCGGACATCCTGCAAGGCCTCTTTCAGAACTATGTGTCTGCCGACCTCGTCGTAGCGGGCGCAGACCAGTCCGCGGTCGATGCGCTGCTGGACAGCAGCAACCCCGATGTGCGCGCCCGTTTTGCGGGGGTGCAGCAGGCATGGGAAGCGGTGCGCCATACCGGCTACGGCGAGGCAGTACGCTTGATTGCCCGCCTGGTCTATGAACTCGACGACCTAACGCCTCAGGCCATTGAACAAGCGCAAGCCAAGCACGAACAGCTACGCCAGCCCGGGCAGCGGCTGCGGCTGCTGCGCGACCTCGCCTACCTCGACCATGTGCAGACGGACGATTTTGTGCGCCCCTGTCTGCCCGATGCATCCGGGCCGGACTTCTTTTTCTATGACATTTCCTGGGCCAACTTCTGTAACGGCGCGCCTGACATCACGGAACTGGCGCAGGAGACGGGCATCGAGGTCGTCGATTTGGCCACGCTCCGATCGGCGATGCAGAAGACGTTCGACCTCAATGCCCGCGCCGCGATTGCCGTCAAATCCCAACACGCCTATGCACGCACGCTGCAGTGGCGCGAACGCACGGATCAAGAGGCAGAACGTGCCCTGGCCAGCTACTTGCGCGACCCACAAGCCATCAGCGAGGCTGACCAACTCTGTCTGGGGGATTGGTGCTGGGCGCGGGGGGTGGAGTTGTGCATTGAATACGACCTGCCCTTCAAACTCCACACCGGCTATTACGCCGGTCACAGCCGGATGCCGGTGGCGCGCATTGCAGCGGGACACCTGACACCGCTCCTAGCGCGCTACCCTGAGGCACGCTTTGTGCTGATGCACATTGCCTATCCCTACAGCGATGAACTGGTGGCGCTTGCCAAGCACTACCCCAACGTCTATGCTGATCTGTGCTGGGCATGGAGCATCGACCCCTTCAGCGCATCGCAGTTTGTGCGCCGCTTTATTCACGCCGCGCCCGCCAACAAACTCTTTGCCTTTGGCGGGGATACCAGTTGGCCGATGGCCTCGGTCGCCTATGCCTACCAGGCACGCCAGTGGTTAACGCGCGCGCTGCAAGCCGAAGTCGACGAGGGGTTATTACGTGAGGAGGAGGCGATGGCGTTGGCGACACGCCTGATGTGCGAGAATCAATACGCCTGTTTCCATGTGGCAGAGAAAAAACAGACACTGATCCGTTTGCATCAGGGCGCGACGAACTGAATCAAGTAAATTGCACGGCCCTACGCAAAAAGGCGATGTTGTGTTGCAGCGTATCGCGGCTCGACCGCGCCCCGCTGAAGTCCTCCACGCCGAGCCAGCCGCTGTAATGGACCTGATGCAAGGCACGGTACAGCGCATGGAAATCCACCACCCCATCATCCAGCGGCGACTGTGTGGGTGTCCAAACGCCGCCCCCCGCTGGACGGCTAAATGCCCCATTCTTGATGTGGACATGCGCCAGATAGGGACCTAGCAGTTGCGTGCCAATGCGATAGTCCTCATAGCCTTCGTGAACCAGGTTGCCCGGGTCATAGATCACCCCCATCCATTCCGGGTCCAGACCATCGACGAGATGGTGAGCTAACGATGCACTCGGCGCGATGGTCTTGGGGTGGGTCTCGATCAATGCCTTGACGCCGTACTGCCGCGCCAGCGGCACAACCTCCGACAGAAAGGTGCGCGTCTGCGTAAACAAGTCGGCATACGAATGGGTATCGAGCGTGCGCCCCACCCCGACCCGAATCTGCGGCGCACCGGCGATGCGGGCAAAGGCCATCACTTGCTCCACCATGGCGAGATCGCCCATCGCAATATAGCTCCCCAGCCCAGGAATCTGCAGACCCGCCGACTCGGCCAGGCGGCGCGCCCGCGCGGCATCTTCCTCAGTAGGGGCCAGTGTACACAGGTTGTTACCCCAATACGAGGGCGCTTCCTGTTTTCGTTCCGGGGGAGTGACGGTCACGCGCCATTCAACGCCATCATAGCCAGTCTCCTGCAGAGCGGTAGCCGCCTCTTCAGGCGTCATGTCCGGCAGCATCACCGTAAACACACTGATCTTCATGTCGCATCCTTCAATTCATGAGCGTATGGGATTGGTTGGTATACAGGTAATCACGCCGGGGCGTGTGTCTGCTCCACAAGCAGCCCCTGTATATAGGCCAGGGTTTGGCGAGCGCAGCGGTCTAGATTCTCCTCGCTGCCGCCGCCCACCAGCGGCGAACACATCTCATACGACAGCGCGCCTTGATAGCCAATGTCAGCCAGCGCCGTCACAAATTCAGTGTAGTTGACATCCCCTTCGCCCACGGGTACCGCCACCATTTCCAAACCCGCTTCCTCATAGGTCACGGTCTCCGGGAGATAGCGGTAGCGCGTGCGGCGCACAAAGTCCGTCAGGTGTGAATGCACGATGCGCTGGCCCACGCGCAGCACGGTCTCGCGCAGCGGCAGATGATGCTCCGCCACCATCGGCGCATCCAGCACGATCCCCACGTTGCCTTCACCGATATCGGTCACCATGTCCATCAGGCTGTCGGGATGGCTGGCAATACACGAATGGTTCTGCACCCCCATCGTCACGCCATAGCGTGCGGCGATGCGCGCCGCTTCTTGCAGCCCGCGCACACAGCGGTCCCACTGCTGGCGGTGCGGGGGGCCATCATGGAAGAACCCTGTGTAGGTGCGTACCAGACGGCAATCCAGCGCAGCCGCCACCTCTACCACGGCCCGCCAGTAGACCAGTTCCTTTTCAGTATAGGCCATGTCGGGATGATCCGGCGGCGTGGACCAGTCATGGTAACTCGCCATGCAGACGACCGTCAGCCCTGTCTCCGCCAGAACCTGCCTGACGCGGTCGAGTTGGGCAGCGTCCAGGTCGAGCGGGGAGGCGTGCGGACGCTTGGCGGCCAGTTCGACCGCCTCATACCCCAGCGCAGCCGCTTTATACAGAAAATCGATGAGTGAAAGCGTCGCCTGTCCGCCCCACGTACCGGAATAGCTGACAGAATGAAGCGCAAGTTTCATAGGGTGTTGACCTTCATTTCAATACATTATGTCCATTCGATTAAGATCGCCATGACCTTGTCCTTGGCGTTGTGCAGCGACTCGTAGGCGCGCTGGACTTCGGCCTGTTCCGGTCGTACCATTTCCGTCACCAAATGTTCCACCTGCAAGCGTCCTTCATGCAGCCACTGCAGCATCCGCTTGTCCACGTCCACCTGGTCGATCTCGCCGGGCGGTGCGTGGCGTGGCACCAGCCGTCCATGTGCGCCTTTGAGTGTGACCCCGCGGCGGTGAATGTGGTTGTAGACATCGACCTCGGCCCGCCCACGCGTCGAGCCGAGCAAGATCACCTCGCCCTTTTCGCGCGCCATCGCCAGCGCAGTTTCGACTAGGGACGGGCTGCCCGTGGCTTCGACCACGATGGCCGCGCCCTCGCCGCCTGTATGCTCCTGCACGGCAGCCACCGCGTCTTGTGTTTGGGCATCGACAAGGTGGCGTATCCCTGCCTGGCCTGCGAGTTGCCGCCGCAGCGCCGTCAGGTCTATGCCGATGACCGACGCGCCTTCAAGTTGAAAAAGCTGCGCCGCCAGATGCCCCACCAGGCCCAGGCCCAGCACCGCCACCGTATCCCCTGGCTGCACGCTGGACATCAATACCGATGTATAGGCAATCTCCGCCATCCGCACAAACGGGACATGCGGCAGCGGCAGATCGGGCGGCACATGCAGCATAGTGGTCTGCGCGGGGTCCACGAACGCATAGTGTTGGTGAAAGCCGGGGTAGTAGACGATCTCTCCAGGTGCGAACCCCGTTATGGCAGAACCCACTGCCTCGACCTGCCCGACTGCCGTATAGCCGGGATAGAAGGGATATTTGGCGTAGGTATTCGCGGGATCCGAGAAGCCGATATGGCTGTGCGTGTACATTGCCAGCTCCGTACCGGCGCTGATCAGGCTGTAGAGACACCGGATCAGGAGTTCGGTAGGTCCTGGCTGTGTGGCGATTGCGGTCTGATCCAGCACCACTTGATACGGCCCCGGAAAGCAGACGCGCGGGTTGGGGCGCTGCTCTGTTGGCGTGCTCAAGACGGACTCCCTTGGCTGAGTGGTTGCGGCTCTCGACATCAGGGCAGGCATTTCTGTCCAGCAGCCAACCGCTGGACAGAAATGCCCCAATCGGCGGCTATTCGCCTTCGATAAAGTATTGCTCTGGGTTGGTGGGCGCAGGGGCCGGATAGTTATAGGCGTGCGGGAAGGATTCAGGCACGTTGAAGAAGTTGTTCTTGACAATGCCGTATCCCGGCGCGCGCTGCGAGATGCCGATCACGTAGAATTCCTCGGCGGAGATCTCCAAAAGCTGCCGCATCAAATCCGCCTGCATCGCAGGATCAGAGGCCGATTTGAGTTGGTCATACAACGCCATCTGCTGCTTGGCCGCTTCGGATGGTTCCTCGCCACGCTCATCGCCAACATACCAGTAGGCCCACGCCACCGCAAAGGCGGAGTCGGGGTGTTCCGGGAAATAGAGATAGGGGTCCAGGATCGTATCCAGCCCCGCGCCGCCATCCGTCCACCAGGCAACTGCGTCATGCTCGTTGGCATCGCGGTGGGCATATCCCAGCGAGCGGTCCACCGTCGAGACATTGACGTCAACGCCCACTGCCTCCCAATAGCTGTCGATCAACTCCATCATGTCAATCCAGTCGGGCTTGACGCTGATCACTTCGACGGTGAAGGTGAGGCGCGCCCCATCAGGCCGCAGGCGGAAGCCCTCATTGTCGCGTTCGGTCAGACCAGCCGCATCCAGATGTTGATTCGCCAGGTCTACATCAAATTCGGTGGACTGCTTGGCGAGGAGTTCACTGTAGAACGGCGTATCGGGCTGCGGCGCGGGCTGCCAGGGTTCGCCTTGCCCCACCAGCACCACGTCGATGATCTCCTGGCGGTTGATGGCGTGCGAAAGGCCGATGCGGAAATCCTTATTCTGGAAGAT
>CAZYQJ010000376.1:0-5741 GCA_964649925.1 uncultured Litorilinea sp. | reverse complement strand
ACCGCTGCCATCACCGCCACGCCGCTCCACATACCAATACAGTACGTTGTTAGCGGTACGATGCGGGCCGCGGGTGATCCGGGCCAGGTCACGCGGCCCCACCACCCCGGCGGTAGGCGGGTCGCTTTCGGCGTTGGGGACCATCTTATAGACCGCTTCTGCCTGGTCAGGGTGATCGTCGGCTAAAGCGATGATGTCATCCATAGCCAGCAGAGACGGCACGCCTTCGTACTCCCGTGTCGGCACCCTCTCCAGTGCGTTGATCGTCCCATCTGCGGGTTCTTTGACATAGCCGCGAAAAGGCTGCCCAGGCGCAGAGCCGTTCATCTGATTCCCGTGTACATGATACCAGCGCAGCGGCCCTTGCACCCGGTCTTCGATGTACGTAAACACTTGGCCGGGTTCCAGGCGACCTACAGGGCGTGTACGGGGGTCAGGCCGGTCATACACATCATACCAGGTGGCTGCCACGCCGTATCGTACATAGTAGAGTCGCCCAGCCAGGCTGTACTCTGCCATTGTTTCTCCTTGAGCAGGCCAGGGGAGAGATCTCGGACAGACTCAGCAGCCCAGTGCTGCATCCATCGCCGGAACAGTCTCGCCCGCTCCAACATCAGGACGGCATCCACCGCAACAAGATACGTCTCCGGATACGTCTTGGGCAAGCACCGAACAGAATCGTCAGATTTGTGTAGGGAAACCAGCCTTGACGAAACGCAGACGCACGGCTAAGATGATAGGGCCAAACGCGCCCGACGGGCGTCCCCGGCCCTCGCCGGAGAGGGACCAAGCGAACCTACAACCGAGCACCCGAAATCGGCAGCACGCAGTTTGCAAGCACCGTGCTTGATCCGATTTTCACGAAAACTCACGCCTGGGTTAAGATTGAGCAACCGTCTACTGTTCCCGTTACCAGCGCACGGGGCAGACCCCACGGAGGCATTGTATTTACACTTATTGGTTGAGGAAGGAGTCTTATGAGCGTTCACAATGAGTCACTAGATATGGCCAGGCCGGTCGAGCGGCAAGAACCACCAGAAATTGAATACAACGCAGTCCGCAACGACTCGTTGACGATGTTCGGCGCGGCCATCGGGGGAGCCATCTTAGGGATGTTGTTGACGCTGCTGGTACTGGCAGTCATCAACGGCGGCACCCTCAGTTTTAGCGGCGGCGAGCGGCTTGATGTGCTCGAAGCCAGTGTTGCCCGCATTGATGAAAACGTGGGCGCCGTCAGCTACAATGTGGATGTGGTGGCCGAACAGGCCCGCACCATCCAGAGTCACCTGACCGCAGTTGAATCCGACCTGCGCGCCGAACTGGCGAATGACCGCGCCAACATGGCGACGCTGGAACAGGCCGTAAATGAATTGGATCGCGCCAGCACCCAGTTCACTACCTTCCTGACCGCGCTGGAACAGGCGCTGAGTGAAGCCACGACTGCCTTGGACGAAACCTCAGAGGCCACAGGCCAATAAGCCGTCCATCCATTATCTGACATCGAACGGGGCCGCATGCTGGGAGCGGCCCCGTTTTGATTTCCCCTATCGAGTCTTGATCCCGCCTGCTGTTCCGCAAACCATCACCGCTCGCGCGGGTAGATCAGGTCGGCGGGCCGTTCCGCGGGGACGGTCACCGTCTCGGCGTTGCGCACATGCACCAGCCCCGGATGGTTCCCCGCAGCGCGCGTGACAAAACGCCTGGTGGTCACTGCCACCGGCACAGCGTTTTCCCCGCGACGCTGGGAGTAATAGGCCGCCAGTTGCGCCGCCATCATCAGCGTCGATTCGTCCACGGGCTGCCCTCCTGTGCGGACGACCACATGCGCGCCCGGCACCCCGCGCGCGTGGAGCCAAAGGTCATCGGCGTTCGCCACCTGGAAGGTCACCTGGTCGTTCTGGCGCGCATTGCGCCCCACCACGATCTCCCACCCCGTGGGGCTGTGCACGCGCAGATAGGGGGTGCGCGGCGGCGCGGGTTTGGCCTTGCGCGGCTTGGGGGGCAGCAACCGGGTGGCCGCTAACTCGGCTTCCACCGCGGCGATCTGCGGTTGGTTCTCGGCTAACGCCAGATCGGTCGCTAACTGGTCCAGAAATGCCAAATCCTGTTCCACCTGGGCGCGGCGTTGGGGCACAAAGACAGCGGCGCGGTCAAGCTTTCCGGCGCGCTTAAAACGCCGCTGCGCCTGTTCCACAGGGGAGAGCACGGGGTCCAGATGAATCACAAGCGGCGTGCCGTCGCCTGTATCGACCTCTAGCACCGTTTGGCCGGGCGTCACCTGGTGGGCAAGCGCCAACAGCCATTCGGCCTCGCGCCGCAGCCGCGCTGCCTCGTCGGGGTCGGGCATGTCCTGATCTAAGGCCGCCCATTGGCGTTCCACGCGGCGGCGGGCGCGTGCGAGTTGCGCCGCCACCTGCTGGCGCAGCCCTGCATAGCCGTCGCGCCGCCCATCCTCCGCAGGCGCACCCGTTTGTGTACCCTCCCGTGCGGCCACCGCGGCCTCGATGGCCTGGCTGATCGAAGGCCGCGGCGCAAAACCGGGCCGGTAATGGATCGGGTATGCGCTGTAGCCGACGACGCGCCCGTCTTCCTCCAACACGCCGGGGGACCACTCGCCGCTGGACAGCGGCGACCATAGTTCCTGCAGCGCCTGGGTCAGCGCATCTACCGCAGCCGCCTGCGCCGGTGCGCCCGCATCGCCTGTGACACGCCAGGCGACCTCACGCGCCAGGGTGGGGCTGGTCCCGGCTATACCGTCGGCAAGGGCCTTCCACAGCGGGCCGGGCCGTTGGATCAGAGCCTGCAAGCGGGTGCGATAGTCTGCGCTGCCATCGTCCCAGGGCGGCAGCCGGTTTTGCGGCGGCGGCGGGACATACGGTTTGCCGGGCAGCAGCAGACGCTGGGCCTGTTCCCCGCGCACCCGGTGGACGCACTCCAAGATCACGCCGCTGGCGTTGACCAAAAAAAGGTTGCTGAGCCGTCCCATCGGCTCGACAACCAGCGTGGTGACGCCGTGAGCGGGATGGTCGCAGACCAGGTGCAAGATACGCTCGGTGGGGTCGGGCTGGTTGATGGTGGCGAGGGTGCTCTCGCGCACATATTTCCGCAGCAGCAGCAATAGCGGCGTTTCCCGGTCCACCCCGCGCCGGATCTTTTCGGCGACCAGGTGAACGCGTCCGTCGCCCGGCTGGGCATTGATCAGGAGGTAGCGCCGCTGGCGGTGCGCGTAGATTTCCAGCCCAACGGCGGCATCATGCGGCAGCACCACCTGCTGGATGCGCCCGCCCATCAGGTCGCGCTGGAGTTCCTGCGTCACACAGGCCAGGGTCAAGGCGTCGAAATGCATGGGGACAGTATACCATGTCTGCCCGGGTCGGCAGCAGGGAGTGAAGGGGAAAACCGGCGACAGGCGGCGCGTGCAGTAGGAAAAATGGTCGAGTCGTGGTATGCTGCATGCTGCGCGGGACGGTGGCGGAATGGCAGACGCAGCGGACTTAAAATCCGCCGGGGCAACCCGTGTGGGTTCGAATCCCACCCGTCCCACCTCCAAGTGCGACACATAGGGCCGAAACGAGCGCAACTCCCTGCATCTTGTATCCCCTTCTAACCCCAATCGGAGGATGTAAGATCATGGCCCAAAACATACCCCAGCGGATTTTTCAAATCCATAGGGAACCTTGGTGTCGCCAATGTGAAATGGATAGAGCTTCATCAACCGGTCCCTCCTCAAGAAACCGGATACGCTGTACCTTCAGGGTCGCGTGCTGACACGGCATCCACCCACGCCAGGACATCATCCAGGTGCGCCGCTTGGCACCAGGCCTCGATCTCCGCAGTCAATTCCGGGGGCAGTTGGCTGCGCAAGGTCTCCACGAACCGCTGATTTTGATCCCTATCCACCTGCACCGTCGAAGGGTGCTGCTGGACAAAGGTCAGCACGCGCAGCGCCCGCTCACCGTCACCGCGGCAGGCCCAAGCGCGGGCGAGACAGGAAAGGTCACCCAGCATATCCAACTCGCTGGGGATGACCCGCGTGATGGCCAAGGCTTCCTGGGCATAACGTTCGGCAGCGATCCATTGGTCCTGGCGCAGATAGAGCTTGCTCAGCGCGTTCAGGTTGGCCGCTGTCCAACGCCGGTCGCCAATCTCGCGCGCCCGCGCCAATGCCTCACGATTGTAGCTCTCGGCCTGTTCAAATTCCCCCAAGGCGCGTGCCACTTCGCCCAGATTGGTTTCAGTCATCATCAGCGTAAAGAGATTGCCTTCGGCCTGGGCCAGCGCATACGCCTCCTCCAACAACGGTCGCGCCTCGGCATATTTGCCCTGCCGGATGCAGGTATTCGCCAGGTTCGAGGCGGTGAGCGCCAGGCTGGCCGTATCGTTCAACTCCCGGTAAAAGGCCATGGCGCGGCGGCCTGCGCTCTCGGCCAACGCATAGTCGCCTTTGTCGGCGGCCATCACCGCGGCAAAGACTACGGCCTGCATCTGGCCCAATGCATCGCCCAACTCGCCGTAAAGATGGTCGACACGCGCCGCCAGCGCCTTAGCTTTGGCGTAGTCGCCGCGCAGCCGCGTACACTTGGCAAGCACGTCTATCGCAAACGCCTCCAGCCGCGGCTGCATGGCCGCCTGGACGCGCGGCAGCGCGACCTCGACCAGCGTCTGGGTCTCCTCATAGCGACCGGTGAAGTAGATGAGCGAGGCACGATAGATTTGGAGCGCCGCGCGCGGCAGGTCAGCCGTCTGGGGCAGCGCGGCCTCGGCTGCGTTGAGCGCATCGATCCCTTCGGCATAGCGCGCCCGTTTGCGGTAAAACCAGACCAGCGCATGGGCAAAGCGGATCACAGTCTCGACCACGTCCATGTGCGGGTCGCGGCGCAGCCTGTCCACCAGGGCCATCCACGCAGCGCGCAGGTTGTCCCGTTCGGCGGATAGATCAGCCACCACGTGCGGGTACTCGCCTGCCAGATAGCGCGCATAGGCGGCCTGGGCAAAGTCGGCAAAGTAACGGCTGTGCGCCGCGGCGCGGTCGTCATGCCCGCCCGCCATCTGCCGCCATTTCTCATCGGCAAACTGGCGGATCAACTCATGCATTTCATAGCGGTCAGGCTCGGTGTGGCGCAGCAGCACCCGATCCACCAGCGCAGCCAGCCGCGCCAATGTCGCCCCCGCGACCGCCTGGGCCGCATCCAGGGTGCATCCGCCGCGAAAGACTGCCAACCGGCAGAGCAGTTGCTGCTCGGCGGGCGACAGCCGCGCCCAACTCTGTTCGCAGACGACACGCAGACTGCGCTGGCGCGGCGGGGCATCGCGCATCTGGGTCTCTAGAATGTCCAGACCGGCCTGCACCTCCTGTACGATCTGGGCGACCGTCACCGCGCGCAGCCAGGGCGCGGCCAGGCGGAGCGCCAGCGGCATCCCGTCCACGGCGCGACACAGCCGCCACACGTCGCCGCGCAGGTCATCCGTCACGGCAAAGTCGGGTTTCACCCGTTGGGCGGCGCGCTCAAAAAGCCTGACCGCGTCGTACTCGGCAAAGTGGACGTCCTCCGGGTGCGGCGGGTAGGCCATCCCGACCAGCGCGATGCGCCATTCGGATGCAATGCCAAGCGGCTCGCGGCTCGTCACCAAAAGTTTGATGCCTGGGGCGTGCGCCAGAAGGTCTTCCAGCAGGTCGACGCCATCCAGCAGTTGTTCAAAGTTGTCCAGCACCAGCAGCATCTCTTTGTTTTGCAAAAAGT
>CAZYQJ010000375.1:0-5743 GCA_964649925.1 uncultured Litorilinea sp. | reverse complement strand
CCGTCACAATCGCCGCATAGCCGCCGGGCTGGCCGAAATAACGGGTCGCCAACGTAGAGAGCGTATCGCCTGGCTGGACAATGACCTCATCGGCGCAGAGCGCAGGGCTTTGCGCTCTCACCGTGGAGACAACGCCCGTCAGCCCGACGAGCGCCAGCAACGCCAGGACTGCCCACATATACGCTTGTCGTTTCATTGGGTACCTCTCATGCGCTGATTCTATTTCGCCGGGCGCGGATTAACCGATCTATATGGGTATCTGCTCGGTGCAGTTTAGCATGGAACTACGCCGATGGAATGCAATTTGGATTAGAATTCCTTAATATTTTGAAATTTGGACAACAATTACAGTCACCAACCCCACCATTGGACACAATAAACGCATCATATGAGCGTGATAGGCGCAAACGGGGAGACGCAAACCATGAGATATAAACATTGTGGGTTAGGACTTGAGAAAAGGTGTTGAGCTACACCTGTCTTTGTGCTAGAATTTGAACCACACCAGCGGGTGTGCTGCAGCGTGTTCCGGTATAGGCGACCTGTGTACATCCGCACCAACATCAGCCGAAATCTCGACGAGGCGAGCATCTATCACATTCGACCGCCAAGACGGTCAATAGGAGGATTTTCTGGATAGCAATACACTGGCTCGAACCATAGTGGATTTGGTCGAGGATAAACAAGCATCGGACATCGTGCTGCTGGATATTCACGAGCAGACATCCATCGCCGATTATTTTGTCATTGCCACGGTGGATAACGAACGTCAGGCGCAGGCCATCGAAAATGACATTCTGGAGAAGCTCAAGCTAGAGCAAAACATCCGCCCGCTGGGGATCGAAGGCGTCGAAAACCGCAGCGGTTGGACGCTGCTCGACTATGGCGATGTCATTGTCCACCTCTTCACCGAAGAGATGCGCCACTATTACAACCTGGAAGAGTTGTGGGCCAAGGCCAATGTGGTGGTGAAGGTGCTGTAACCAATCCCCATGTGGCAGCCCATTGCATGCATATCCCTACAATAAACGGAAGGCGACCCCAGGTGTTGGGGGCCGCCTTTTTGTTGTGCGGGCGCGGGACAGGTCATTTCACCGTCATGGGCAGCCCCGCGACCATAAACAGCACGCGGTCGGCGGCAGCGGCGAGTTGCTGATTGGCGCGGCCCAGCGCATCGCGATAGACCCGGCCCAACGGGTAGGCGGGCACAATGCCCAACCCCACTTCGTTGGAGACGACGATCCAGGCCGCGTCGCTCGCGGCATAGGCCGCCAGCAGTTCAGCCACCTCGGCGTATAGGGCAGATTCGACGCTCTCCGCGGCCGCCCCTTCGGGCAGCGTTAACAGCACGTTGCTGGCGAGCAGCGTCAGACAATCCACCAAGACCACATCCGCCTTCTCATGCGCTAAAGTGGTGCGGATCGCCGCGCCGACCCCCTGCGCGGCCTCCAGTGTGCGCCACTGGGCAGGCCGCGCCGCCCGGTGTGCGGCGATGCGCACCGCCATCTCCTCGTCCCCGGCCTGCGCCGTCGCCACATAGAGGACGCGTTCCCCCTGCGCTGCGGCCAGCTGTTCGGCATAGGTGCTCTTGCCGCTGCGCGCCCCGCCCAAGATGAACGTCAACTGTTTGGTCACAGCCGGTTTCCGGTTCCGAT
Source organism: uncultured Litorilinea sp. (assembly GCA_964649925.1). Taxonomy (GTDB): domain Bacteria; phylum Chloroflexota; class Anaerolineae; order Caldilineales; family Caldilineaceae; genus QEUY01. The sequence continues at coordinate 4,088 of CAZYQJ010000375.1, read as the reverse complement.
CACGGGGTTTGCTTGTGCAGCCAGACCAGCGTTTCGCCCGCCCTGGCGCTCATCACGTCGCCCTGGCGAAGCTGCGCCTCCACCTGCGCCAGCCCGCGCGCATATTCCTCGTCCGAAATGAGATGCAGCATTGAAAAGGCGCGGCTGCGCACCTGCGCTAGAAAGTGCTGGTCCAGGACGACAGGCGTACCTTCATGGACAGTCTCCACACGCCGCAGCGCCAGCCCGTGCGCGCTTGCCGCCGTAACGATCTGCGGGATGTCCGGATAGCGCCCTTTGTCAATGGTCACAGTGCCGGGGAAGAATTGGGCGATGGGCCGCCGCTCGATCTGGGCATGTGATTGGGTGGCGATGCACGTCTGGCCGCGCGGCTTCAACACGCGCGCGATCTCTGCAAAGAGGCGGTTGATGTCCGGCACATGGTGGATGACGTCGGTCATGTAGACAAAATCAAATGAGGCTTCGCCAAAGGGCATCTGCTGCGCGTCGCCAAGCCGGAAATCGACCTGCGCGTTTTTCTGCCGCGCCTTGCCCAACATTCCTGCCGACTGATCCAGGCCGGAGACGTGCGCGTGGGTCAACCGCTGCATCACATCGGCATAGTTGCCTGTGCCGCAGCCGATGTCCAGCAGCGCGCAGGAGGCATCCAGGTCAACCCCGGACAAAAACGCGTCGATCACCGCCCGGTCCACCCCGCGCACCTCGTCATAGACGCGGCTGATCTCGTTGTAGTCAACCTTCATACCGGTTCACGCTTTCCTGAAATGCGGCCAGCGACGCTGCAAAATCGGCCTCGCCAAAGACTTCCAGCGTTACCACGCCGCCAAACCTGCGGCTGCACAGGTACGCTATCACTGTATCCAGCGCCGCCGGATCGATCAAGTCCAGCCTGCGGTGATCGCGCGCGCTAGGTGCGGCCTGATCCACGCCATGCAGATGGACCACACGCAGGCGATCCCCCGCTTGGGCCAGGCTAGGCAGCGGGTCGTGCCCATCCAGCCAGAGATGGCCGACATCGACGCAGCGCCCCGCGCCTGCGGTCTGCGCGCTTGGGGTCACAAACTCAGGCGGATAGCCTTCCAGGTTTTCGACAGCCAGCCGCGCTGCGCTGCCTGCCCAATGCGCCAACTGCGCCAGGCTGCGCGCGATGTTCGCCCGCCAGGTGGCACAGATTGCAGGCGGATAGCCCGCGGCGCGCAGGTCGCGACCGTCCAGATGCAGCACGTAAGCTTGAGGTTCCAGGGGCGCGGTGCGCCGGATCACGTCTTGCGCCTTGTCCAGCGAGGGATTGGATGCCGCGCCTGCGTCCAGCGGGGCCACATCCATCGTGAGGTGGACCGTATAGCTCAACCCACTCTGCCGGGCAATGTGGGCCAACTCGCGCACCGCTGCTGCACTGGGCAGGTTACTGGGGCCATCCGGCAGGTCAAAGAGGACAAGTTGCATATCCTGTACACGCCCGGCCAGATAGCGCGCATTCTCCACCAGACCTGCCTCGACGACGTACGAGGTCGCGCCCAGGCGAAACGGCAGGGAACGCATCACATCTAGCCCGGCGACCGGGCCGCGAAGACCAGCAGCACGGCCAGTTCGCACGCTTCGACTACCAGCCCGTACACATCGCCGGTGACGCCGCCCAGCCGCGCCCGCGCCAGCCGCAGCGCGCCCCAGACCGTCAGCGCGGCCATGATCAACGCCACGCCGCCGCGCAGCGGTACAAACGCCCACAGCGCCAGGGGGATCAGTGCGGCCACCAAGAGCATGCCCGGCGTCAGCCCTGCGGCAAAACTCGCGCCCATGCCATCGGGCCGCGCCTGGGGCTGGCGCGCCGCGACCAGCAGTGCCCAGCGCGCCCACGCCGGCGCGATGATCAAGGCCACGGGCGCAACGCTGCCCGCGGCCAGCGTCTTGACCAGCAAGAACAGCCCCAGCCCCACTGCGCCAAAGCTGCCCAGGCGCGGGTCGCGCATGATCTCCAGCCGCCGCACACGCTCAACCGGGGCCGGCAGCCCGTCGCAGCAGTCGGCCAGCCCGTCTAGATGGAGCGCGCCGGTCAATACGGCCCAAGCCGTCACCACCAGCGCGCCTGCCAGCCACGGGTCGAAGAGCCAATCACCGACCCAGCGCACACCCCACAGCAGCGCGCCCAGCCCCAGCCCCACGGTGGGAAACCAGATCGCGGCGCGGCCCAACCCTTCCGGCGGCAGGGATGTCGTGGGGACAGGCAGCGTCGTCAAGAAGCCAACAGCCGCCCAGAGACCAGCGCTAGGGGAGGCAGGGTTCACGCGCCCGGTCGCCACAGCGGTTCCGCCACCCCCTGCGCGTGGTTCTCATAGCGCGCCATCACAAAGAGGGCATCCGAGAGCCGGTTGAGGTACGGGATCACCTGCGCGCCGATACTCTCCTCACGCGCCAGGGCAATGGCCTCACGCTCGGCGCGGCGGCAGATGGTGCGCGCCAGGTGCAGTTGCGCTGCGCCCAGCGACCCGCCCGGCAGGATAAAATTCTCCAGCGGCCCCACCAACGCGGTCAATTCGTCGATCAAGGTTTCCAGCCGCTGCACATGGCGATCCTCGATCTGCGGCAGCGGGTACTTGCCCTTGGCCTTGTCCTCCTCCAGAAAACAGAGGTCCGACCCCAGGTCAAACAATTCGTTTTGGATCGTGGGCAGCACATCGGCCAGCCGGTCGCACAGCCCTACGGCGAGCGCCACGCCGATCTGCGAATTCAGTTCGTCCACCGTACCGTAGACGCGGACGCGCAGCGCATCCTTGGGCACGCGCTGCCCGCCGCCCAGAGCGGTCGTCCCGTTGTCGCCGCGCTTGGTATAGATCTTGGTCAGTCGAGGCATCGCGCCCTCCTTCGGTTGTTGAATATGCAAATAAACATACGTCATTGCGTGCCATCATCGTAGGTCGGGCACCATGCCCGACATCGGCGGCAAGAACAGCATCTACAGTTCCCTTACCTGTTCCACCGTGTGGTCGTGGAAACCAGGCACATCCTCCGGCGTCAGCCAGCCGGTGTTGGGGAAGAGCCGCGCGACCTGGGGTGCAAAGAGTGGTGATGCGCCCATTACGTCGCCCGGCGACCCGGCGGCGATGACCTCCCCCTGGCTCATCAGCACCACGCGATCCGCCAGCGCCGCGGCCAGTTCGACATCATGCGTCACCACCAGGATCGCCATGCCCGCGGCGCGCCACGCCTGCAGAAGTGCGGTCAACTGCGCCTTGGCCGCGTAATCCAGCCCGCGCGTCGGCTCGTCCAGCAGCAGCGCTTGAGGCCGTACCACCAGGATGGCAGCCAGCGCCGCCCGCTGTCGTTCGCCTACGCTCAGGTCGCGCGGGTAGGCATCGGCCAGGTGCGCCAGCCCCAACTGCGCCAGCAGCGCGTCCGGGTCGGTGGGCAGCGTGTTGTGTGCGTCAGGGTCATAGCCGTGGTTGCGCAGCGTGATCGCCAGTTCCTCCGCCACGCTGTCGGCAAAGAGCAGGCTGTTGGGGTCTTGGGGCAGATAGCCCACGGTGCGGCAGATGTCGGCCACATCGAGCCGCGCCGCGTCCTGTCCAGCGACTGTCACGCGGCCAGCATCAGGGCGTACCAGCCCCACCAGCGTCTTGAGCAGCGTCGTTTTGCCGGAGCCGTTGCGTCCCATCAACGCCACGATCTCGCCGGGGTGCAGCACCAGGTCAACGCCGTTGAGTGCGGTCGCGCTGCCATAGCGGTGCGTCACCCCTTGCGCCGCCAGGATGGGCGCGCTGTGCGGCGGTTCGGGCGCGGGGGCAGGCGCGGTATCGGGCAGCGTCATGTGGCGGCGGAAGCGCATCCCTTCCTTGACGGTCAGCGGCAGCGGCGTCCACGCCAACGCCTTTGCCAGCCGCACCAGCGGCGGCGTCTGCGCCATCTCGGCCAGCACGCTGCGCGGGTCGTCCAGCAGCGGTGCGGCCCCGTTACCGGGCAGGTAGAGCAGGCTGTCGGCAAAGGCCCCGTTACCGGGCAGGTAGAGCAGGCTGTCGGCAAAGGCAAGGGCGCGTTCCAGCCGCTGTTCGACCAGCACCACCGTCAGCCCCAGGTCGGCGTTGAGCCGCGCC
>CAZYQJ010000374.1:3709-5744 GCA_964649925.1 uncultured Litorilinea sp. | reverse complement strand
GCCGCTATGACCATGAGGTGCGCGGCGGCACGCTGGTGCGCCCCTTTGGCGGGCCCGCCCTCGATGGGCCAAACGACGCCGCTGTCCTCAAGCCGCTCGGAACTTGGCAGCATGACCGCGCCTTCAGCCTGAGCGCAGGCATCAACCCGCTGATCGGCCGCGCCGACCCCTACGCCATGGCCGTCAGCGCCGTGGATGAGGCCATCCGCAATGCTGTGGCTGTGGGCGCAGACCCCGACCGCATTGCGCTCCTGGACAATTTCTGCTGGGGCAACCCCACCCTTCCTGACCGGCTCGGCACACTGGTGCGCGCCTGCCAGGGCTGCTACGATGCCGCGATCGCCTACCAGGCGCCCTACATCAGCGGCAAGGACAGCCTCTTCAACGAGTTCAACGGCAACCCGATCCCCGGCACGCTGCTCATCTCCGCCATTGCCATCGTCCCCGATATGGCACGCGCGGTGACCGCGGCCTTCAAACAGCCCGGCTATCTCATCTACCTGGTGGGTGAAACCAGGCCCGAATTTGGCGGATCGCTGCTCTACGCCTTGCACGGCGCGGTGGGTGACAATGCACCAGGGATGCCGGAGAACGCGCTGGATCGCTACCGGCGGCTGCATCAAGCCATCCGTCGCGGGCTGGTGGCTGCCGCCCATGACCTGAGTGAAGGCGGGTTGGCCGTCGCCCTGGCCGAGATGGCCTTGGGCGGGCGGCTGGGCGCGACGGTGGACCTGCCCGGCAGCCAGGACGCGTTGACCGCGCTCTTCTCCGAAAGCAACGGGCGGCTGCTGGTCGAAGTCGCTGCAGAGGATGCCGCCGCCTTTGAAACCTTGCTGCAAGGCCAGCCGTTGATGCACCTGGGCAGCGTCTTTGACGAGCCGCGCCTTGAGGTTCGCCACCGCGGCAACGCCTTGATTGACCTGTCTTTGGATGATTTGCTGGCTGCCTGGAAGGGAACCATCTCGGCATGAAGCCCAACATCCTGATCCTGCATGCCTCCGGCACAAACCGCGACGGCGAAGCGGCGCGCGCCTGCGAACTGGCGGGCGGTACACCGCAGATTGTGCATATGAACCGGCTGCGCGCCGGGGAGACCCGGCTCACCGACTTTGATGCGGTTCTGCTGCCCGGCGGCTTCACCTATGGCGATGCCCTGGGCGCGGGCGCACGCCTGGCGCTCGACCTGCAGGTCTATCTGGCCGACCAATTGCAGGCCTTTGTGGAGACCGACCGGCCCGTCCTGGGTATCTGCAACGGCTTCCAGACGCTGGTCAAGTGTGGTCTGCTCCCTGGCACGCAAAACGGCGCGGCCATCGGCGCGGCCCCGCGGCGCGTCACCCTCACTGAAAACCGCGCCGGACAGTTTGAATGTCGCTGGGTGAACCTGGCCCCCAACCCCACGGCGCGCCTCTCCTGGCTGGCCGACCTGGACGATCTGATCTTCTGCCCAATCGCACATGGCGAAGGCAACTTTCAAGTGCGTGACCGCGCTGTGCTGGACGGCCTGGACCGCGACCGGCTCATCTGCTTCCGTTATGTCAACGCCAGCGGCGAAGCGGCGCACGAAACCTACCCAGCTAACCCCAACGGATCGGCGGGCGATGTCGCGGGCATCTGCAACCACCAGGGCAATGTGCTCGGCCTGATGCCCCACCCCGAAGACCACATCCTGCCCATCCAAAACCCGCTGGGGCGCGCAGAACGGCTCGGCCTGCCGCTCTTTAAGGCCTTTGTCCAGGCGGCAAGGCAGTAGACGCACGCAGCACTTGACCTACAACCCAGGAAGGGAGAAACCATGCTGACCCAAGACGAGTTGCGCGCAGCCCTGCCGCTGGCCGTCGACACAGTGGATTTGCCCGATCTTGGCCCCAAGACCAGCGGCAAAGTGCGCGACATCTACCGCCAGGACGGCGACCTGATCTTGATCACCACCGACCGGCTTTCGGGCTTTGACCGCATCCTGGGACTGGTCCCCTACAAGGGCCAGGTGCTCAACCAGTTGGCGGCCTTCTGGTTCAACGCCACCCAAGACATC
>CAZYQJ010000374.1:0-3699 GCA_964649925.1 uncultured Litorilinea sp. | reverse complement strand
TCCCCAACCACCTGATCGCCACCCCTGACCCCAACGTAGCAATCGTGCGCGCCTGCCGTCCCCTGCCAGTGGAGGTCGTGGTGCGCGGCTATATCACCGGCGTGACCCAGACCGCTCTCTGGTATCGCTACAGCCAGGGTGAGCGGCGCATCTATGGCATTGACTTTCCCGATGGGCTTCGCAAGAATGACTCGCTGCCTGCGCCCATCATCACCCCCACGACCAAGGCGCGCGAAGGTCATGACGAGCGCATCACCAGCAACCAGGTGGTAGCGCAGGGGCTGGTGGAGGCAGAGGTGTGGGCGCAGGTCTGCGACGCAGCGGTTGCCCTCTTTCGTCGCGGGCAGGAGATCGCTCAGCAGGCCGGTCTGATCCTGGTGGATACCAAGTACGAGTTCGGGCTGGATGCAGACGGGCAGCTTACCCTGATTGACGAGATCCACACCCCCGATTCCAGCCGTTTCTGGCTGGCCGAAAGCTACCCGGCCCGTCACGCAGCGGATATCGAACCCGAGAACTTCGACAAAGAGTTTATCCGGCTCTACTATGTCGCCCAGGGCTACCGCGGCGACGGCGAGCCGTTCCCGCTGCCGCCGGACCTGGCGATCCAGGCCGCCGAACGCTACATCCGCACCTATGAGATGCTGACCGGTGCGGCCTTTGCTCCTGGTGCGCTACCTGCCACCCCGCGCATCGCCCGCGCCCTGGCTGAATGGCAGCCCAGCCACCAGCCGCACGCAGGCAACCGTTAGGAGATCGACATGGACACGGCTCACCCGCTGGTTGGGGTCATCATGGGCAGCAAATCAGACTGGGAGACCATGCGCCACGCCGCGCTCACGCTCCAGCAGTTCGACGTGCCTGCCGAATGGCGCGTCGTGTCGGCCCACCGCACCCCAGACTGGATGATGGAGTATGCGCATCAGGCCGAAGGCCGCGGGCTGGAGGTGATCATCGCCGGGGCTGGCGGCGCGGCCCACCTGCCGGGCATGGTGGCAGGCCACACCCTCCTCCCCGTGATCGGCGTGCCCATCCAGAGCCGCGCCCTCAACGGGCTGGACTCGCTGCTCTCCATCGTGCAGATGCCCGCCGGTGTCCCGGTCGCGACCATGGCGATTGGCCGCGCCGGAGCGATCAACGCCGCGCTGTTGGCCGTGTCGATTCTCGGCATTACACGTCCTGATCTGCGAGACGCGCTGCGCGCCTATCGCGCCCAACGAGCCGAAGCGGTAATGGCTGAAACGCTGGACCTAGAGGACGGGGCCTGAAGCGATGGCAGGAGAAACAACCTTTGCGCCCATCTTGCCCGGTGCGACCATTGGCGTCTTTGGCAGCGGGCAGTTGGGGCGCATGATGGTCCTGGCCGCGCGCGCGATGGGCTACCGCATCGCCACCTTCTCCCCTGACCACGACTCCCCTACCGGCCAGGTCGCCGACCTGGAGATCACCGCCCCCTACAGCGATCTGGATGCCGTCGCCGCCTTTGTCGCCCAGGTGGATGTCGTCACCTTCGAGTTTGAAAACGTGGCGGCAGAGGTGGCTGCGGTCGCAGAGGCCGCGGGCAAACCCGTCCGTCCCAGTGGAAGCGTCCTCCACACTACCCAGCAACGCCTGCGTGAAAAGCAATTTCTGGCGCAGACCGGGCTGCCCGTTTCACCATTTCGCGCTGTCACCACAGCCGCTGAACTGGTAAAAGCCTTGGACGTGATCGGCTGCCCGGCGGTGCTCAAGACCGCGGCCTTTGGCTATGACGGCAAGGGCCAGGTGAAGATCGAACGGGCGGAGGACGCGATGGCAGCCTGGGCGCAGATCGGCGGCCAGCCCTGTATCGTCGAGCGTTATGTCGATTTCAGCCATGAGATCTCGGTCGTCGCGGCGCGCGGGGCGGATGGAGCCTTTGCCCACTACGGGGCTATCGAAAACCAGCACGTCAACCACATCCTCGACCTGTCGATCGCCCCGGCGCGCATCCCTGCGCAATCCGCACAGCAAGCGGTGGAACTCGCCCGCGCGGTACTGGAAAAGTTGGACGTGGTCGGCGTGCTGTGTGTAGAATTCTTTTTAGCCAGCGACGGTTGCCTGTTGATCAACGAGTTAGCGCCCCGGCCCCACAATTCGGGCCATCTCACCATTGAAGCGGCGTTGACAAGCCAGTTCGAACAGCAGGTGCGCGCCGTCTGCGGCCTGCCTTTGGGCAGTACAGACATGCTGCGCCCGGCAGCAATGGCGAACCTGCTGGGCGACCTGTGGGCAGAGGGGGAACCGGACTGGGCACGCGCCTGTGCCCACCCGAAAGTCAAGGTACATCTGTATGGAAAGCGGGAGCCCCGGCCTGGGCGAAAAATGGGCCATCTGACGGCGTTGGCCGACCGCACAGAAGACGCTGTCGCGACCGTGCTTTCAGCCCGCACTGAGTTGGCGCGCCGGTGATCCAACCGGCGTCCGGCTGAGCGCGCTTGCGGCAGCGAACGGAGGAACGTGCCAGGATGTTTCCACACGATACATTGTTTGAGGATCAATTGCAGGACGACAAACCGCATGAGGAGTGCGGCGTCTTTGGCATCTTTGCCCCAGGCCGCGAGGTCGCGCGGCGCACATTCTTTGCCCTCTATGCGCTCCAGCATCGCGGGCAGGAAGCCGCTGGTATCGTCACCAGCGATGGGAGCATGGCGCATGTCCACAAAGGCATGGGGCTGGTCTCCCAGGTCTTTAACGAGGACAACCTGCGTCATCTGGTCGGTCACATGGCAATCGGCCACAACCGCTACTCCACGACTGGCGCGCCCAAGCTTCGCAACACGCAGCCCTATGTCATCGAAACGCTGGATGGCCCGCTCGCCATCGCCCACAACGGCAACCTGATCAACGCGCCACAACTGCGCCGCGAACTCTTGGAACGCGGCGTCGGCTTGCAGACATCGACCGACAGCGAACTGATCATGCACCTGCTGGCGGGCGCGGGCGGCGGCGACTGGCTGACGCGCATCCGCATCATGATGGCGCGCATCGAGGGCGCATACAGCCTGGTCATCCTCACCACAGACGGCATCTATGGGGTGCGCGACCCGTGGGGCCTGCGCCCGCTCGTCTTGGGTGAAATGGATGGCGGCCATGTGCTGGCATCCGAAAGCTGCGCCTTTTCCACCATCGGCGCGCGCATGATCCAGGAGATCCAGCCGGGCGAAGTGGTGCGGCTGGATGCCGACGGCTATGAGATCGTGCAGGGTGCGCCCGTTCAAAAGCTGGCATTTTGCACTTTCGAGCAGATCTACTTTGCGCGGCCCGACAGCGTGCTCAACGGGCGACTGGTGCATCAGATTCGCCAGAAGTTGGGCCGCCAGCTTGCCAAGGAAGCGCCGGTCAATGCCGATATCGTGGTTCCCGTGCCCGACTCCGGCACGCCGCACGCCATCGGCTATGCCCAGAAAAGCGGCATCCCCTACAGCGAGGGCTTGATCAAGAGCCGGTACATCGGGCGCACCTTCATCGAGCCGACCGACCAGTTGCGCAAAGTCGGCGTGGCGATGAAGTTCAACCCCCTGCCGGAAAACCTGCGCGGCCGCCGCGTCGTCATGGTGGATGACTCCATCGTGCGCGGCAACACCTCCGGCCCGCTCGTGCAACTGCTGCGCGATGCCGGAGCCAGAGAAGTTCATGTACGCGTCGCCGGCCCGCCGATCAAGTTCCCCTGCTTCATGG
>CAZYQJ010000373.1:0-5775 GCA_964649925.1 uncultured Litorilinea sp. | reverse complement strand
ACACCGGCGAGGTAGTGGGCAAAGGTCACCGGCTGCGCCGGTTGCGTGTGCGTGTACCCCGGCATGATCGTGTGCAGGTGGCGCTGCGCCAGGTCCGCCACCGTCCGCCGCAGCCTCACCAGGTCAGCATAGAGGTCGATCAGCAGGGGCCGCAACGCCATCCTCGCCAACGCCTGGCCCAAGTCATTACGGCTGCGCGCCAACTGCAGGTTGCCCCCATCGTCGGGGCCAGCCAGTTCGATGATGCGCGCTTCGACGCGGAAAAAGAGGTCTTCAACGCCGGGTTTATAGCCCAGGTGATCCATGCCTTCGAAGCGCACCTGAGCGACTGCCTGCAGCAGTGCCCTGGCATTGGCCGGGGTGATGATGCCGCATTCCGCCAGCATCACGGCATGGGCCTCATGGGCGGCGAGCATGGGGGCAAACAGGTACGCCGCAGCGTCGGCGTAGGCAGGCTGGAGGACGGTTCGCTCGTATTCAGGGTGTGGAAAACGGATATCTGTCATCGGCGCGGTCCAGTGCAGCAGGCGATAGCCTGTGCCGGTGATGGGGTTGCGGAGGGGGAGGTCAGGCTTTGATGCCGGTCAGCGCGATCCCCTTGATGATTTGACGCTGGAAGAGGAAAAAGACGATCAGCAGCGGCACGGTCGCCAGGCTCGCGCCGGTCATGATCTTTTCCCATTGGGTGGTGGATTCGCCGCGGAAGAAACTCAGCCCCACGGGGAGGGTATAATAGGCCCGCCCGCTGGCGATGATCAGGGGCCAGAGATAGGCATTCCAGTTGCCGATAAAGTTGAAGATGCAGAGCGCGGCGATGGCAGGCTTGACCAGCGGCATTGCCACGCGCCACCAGATCCCCAATTCATGCAGCCCGTCGATGCGCGCAGCGTCGAGCAGTTCGTTGGGCACGCCGCTGAAAAACTGGCGCATCAGAAAAATGCCCACCGCTGTGATCACGCCGGGAAAGACGATCCCCCAATACTGCATCGCGCCCACATGCCATCCCCATTGCACGCTCATGGTGTACCACGGGATGATGAGCATCTCGGTGGGGATCATCAACGTCGCCAGGATGCCGATGAAGATAATGTTCTTGCCGGGGAATTCGTATTTGTCGAGCGTATAGCCGACCAGCGAGTCGAAGATCGCCACGCTGGTCGTGCTGACCGTGGCGACAATCAGGCTGTTGAGATACCAGCGGCCAAAGCTGCTGGCCGTCAGCACCGAGACATAGTTATCCAGCGTCGGGTTCTTGGGCAGGAAGCCAAACGACACCAACTCCTCTGCCGGTTTGAGGCTGGTCAGGATCATCCACAGAAACGGCACGATCATGACGACGCTGCCCAACGCCAGCAAGAGGTAGATCAGCGCCAGCGAAAGCGAGAAGCGGCGGCGCGCCCGAACGGCCCCCTGGCCGCGCGCCCCTACGACTTGTTCCGCGACCTGCAAGGTGCGATCTGCACCGCTATCTAGAGACGTGTCAATCGAAGATGTAGCCATCGCATCATCCTTGGCCCTGCCGGTTCAGCGGCGGGTCTAGTACTCGACGCGGCGCGAGAGCAGCCGGAGCTGGATCACGGTGATCAGCAAGATCAGGAAGAACAGGATCACGGTCAACGCCGCAGCATAGCCCATGTTATAGCTGGAAAAGCCTTCATGATAGACCTCCAGCACAACGGTGGTGGTGCTTTTGAGCGGTCCCCCTTGCCCCTGGTCGCTCATGTTCTGCACCAGGTCGAACATGCGCAGAAACGAGATCGTCTGGAGGACGGCCAGATAGACGATGACCGGGTTGAGCAGCGGCAGCGTGATGCGCCAAAAGATCTGCCAGCGGTTTGCGCCGTCGATCCTGGCCGCCTCATAGTAGATGTCGGGGATCTGCTGCAGACCGGCCAGAAAGATGATGATTGTAAACCCCAGGCTGCGCCAGATGGCGACCGCGGTAATGGACTGTAGAGCCTGGGTCGGACTCTTGGTGAACGGCTGTGCGGGCAGCCCGATGCTGGTCAACACCTGGTTGATCAGCCCACTCTGCGGCGCATAGAGCCAGTTCCACACAAACGCTACCGCCACAAAGGACGTGACATAGGGGAGGAAGTAGGCGGCGCGGAAGAACCCGGCAAAGCGCACGATCTGGTTGAGCATCATGGCGATGCCCAGCCCCAACGCCATCTGGATCGGCACGCCATAGACCACGTAGCGCACCGTGTTGAGGAAGGCGGCGCGCACCGCGCTGCGCGGCTTGAACAGGTCGGCCCACACATCGCGGAAGTTGTCCAGCCCCACCCACGGGCCGCTGCCTTCAAAGACGTTCCAATCGCGAAAACTGATATTAAACGCCAGCAGCGTCGGATACCAGCGGATGACGACAAAAAAGACCAGGCTTACGCTCAGAAAGAGATAGGCCCAGATAATTTGTCTTTGTCTGAGCGTCAATTTCATAGTGATTCCCTCCGGCCAGCCGCACGTATAGGCAGAACGGCGCAGGGGATCGGGCCGGACCTGCACCCGATCCCCTGGCGGCACAGGGTCAGTGGCTGGCCCAGAACTCGTCTAGCAGAGCCTGCACGGTCTCGACGGCCAGGTCGAGTTCGGCGCGCGGGTCTGCGCCCGTCAGCACGACGGCATCATAGCCGTCGATCAACGCCTGGCGATCCTTGCTTTCGTCCACAAAGAAGGTGGCGTGAGCATAGGGCAGCCCGGCGGCAAAGGCCCCCAGTTCAGGGTCGGCCAGCAGTTCAGGGTCGGTGGCAGCCTCCAGTTGGGCGGGCAGTTCCCCCGTGATCTCCACCCAAAGCGCGCCCGCTTCGGGCGTGGTGATGAACTGCAGGAACTTCACAGCGGCGTCAAACCGGGCCGGGTCGGCTGCGGCTTTGGTGGTGATGCCGTGCGTCCAGTAGCTGCCAAAGGTGCTCTTGACGCCGTTGTGTTCGGGCAGTTCGACCACCCCGAAATTCAGGTCTGGCGCTTGCGAGGCGATTGTGCCCAGCCGGAATGAGCCGTCGATATGGAAGCAGGCATGGCCGTTGAGGAAGAAATTGGGGTCGCCGTCGAAGAGGGTGGCGTCTCCCGTTTCCAACTCGGTCTGGAATTTGAGCAACTGCTCCCACGCTGCATAGCCGTTATCGCTGGCGTTCCACAGCACCTGGGTATTGTCGTCGCTGTAGGGGTCTTGGCCGAACTGGCGCAGCAGCACCTCGCGGAACCAGTGATGCGCCTGGCCGGTCATGGAGACGGGGAAGCCCATGATCTCATAGGATCCGTCGTCGGCCTTGCGCGTGCATTGGACGGCCTGCTCCTCCAGTTCGGTGAGGGTGCGCGGCGGGTTCTCCGGGTCTAGCCCCATTTCGGCCATCAAGTCCTTGTTGTAGAAGAGCGCCAGGGTGCGAACTGCGGTCGGCAGGGTGTAGAGCGCGCCCTCAAAGAAACTTGCCTGCACCATCGGGCTAAATTCCTCTGCCACCATGCTGGGCGGGAAGGTGTCTTCGGGCAGCGGGACCAGATAACCGGCGTCGATCCACGCATTCTGCCAGCCGTAGAAGAGTGAAGCGACATCGGGGCCGACACCCGCCGGGACGCTGGCCGCGATCTTGTTGCGGAAATCATCGTAGGGGACATCCGAGTTGTGGATGACCCTGATGTTGGGGTTCTCCGCCTCAAACATCTCGATCAACTGGTCCATGGCGGTGATGCGTTCCGCAAAGTTGTACTGCCAATACTCGATCTCGACAACGCCTTCCTCGGCGGCGGCTTCCGCACCGGTCGCAGCCTCTTCCGCGGCAGGCGCTTCGCCGGAGGGGGCAGGCGCGGGCGCAACACAAGCAGCCAATAAAGCCATCACCAACACGATGGCGACAACGAAAATCGGTCGTGGACTTCGCATGGGATCTCTCCTCTTCGTGTATCGCGCAGTGAATACAGGGGACGAATCGAGGCTCGGCTAGGCCGGGCCTTCCGGTTGGCTTGGTGTGTCCAGTTTCAACAGCCGGGCCGCGTTTCCGGCGAAGATCATCTGGATATGTTCGTCGGGCATGTTCAGGTCCAGGCAGTCGCGGATCTGGTCTTGCAGGTAGCGAAAGGCAAAGCCGCGCGGGAACCAACTGGAATCCGAACCGAAAATGATACGGCTGGGGCCGATGGTCTCGTAGAATTTGCGAAAGAGGTATTTGACGGTCAGGTCGCCAGGGACCCAGCGGATCCACTGCAGGCTGCCGCTGGTGTCCACGCTCACATTAGGGCAGGACCAGCAAAGCTGAAGCGTCTCGCGTTCCCAGGCACAGCCGAAGTGCGGCACGACAAAATCCACTTCGGGGAAGAACTTGGCCACGTTGTGCAGCTTGAGCGGGTTAATGTTTTCGTGCCAGGCGATGCCGCCGGAACTGCCCTGGATCCCAAAATGGATCAGCACGGGGATCCCCAGTTCGGCGCATTTTTCCCACACAGGGAAAGCGGCAGGGTCTTCAATCGGTTCCTCGATCATGGGGGCGAGCAGTTTGTAACCGCGCAGCCCCAACTCCTTGACCGCACGTTCCAGCCGGTCCACGGCATCGGGCAGGAAGGGGCTGTGGTGGGCAAAGCCAAAGAAACGGTCGGGATACCAACCGCAGATCTCGGCCAGATGATCGTTGCCGCCGCCGGTCACAAAGACGACAGCGCGGACGCCGTAGGTCTCCAGTTCCTGCAGCCAACGCCGCGCCTGTTCGCGGTCGCCAGGGTGCTGGTCTTTGCCCTCAGGCTGGGGAAAGCCCCACATCCTGCGCCAGTGCTCGCCATAGGGCCGCCCTCGCTCCTGGATCAGTTGGTGACGACGCTGGCCCACCCGCTCGACATAGTGCCGCATCGTATCGCCCATATCGGGGAACCACGGCTGATCGGTGGGGAAATGGGCATGGAAGTCGATGATCTCAAAACCTTCGTACATGAGACATGCCGCCTATCCGGTGGCGTCCGCCGATGGGCCGATCCGCCCATCGCTGGACGTATTGGGGAACTGGATTGGATACAGCCAATTCGGGTGCTCGCGGCGGCGAATGATGCATGCACAAGCGGAGATCAGGAACATGCGCGCCACCATACCATCGATCCGGCTTTAGCCCGGCGGGTCAAACACGGAGCGGGCAGGCCGGTTCACAACTCGGTTTTCGAACACAATCGATCACGACGAGCAGACGCCGGTTGTGGAGGATGGTCACACCGGCAGCGAGGGCCATGCGCGGCCTCGCCGTGACCAGTATAGCAAGGGCTGCGCCGGTGGACAAGCGCGCATTGCGCAGGAGAGAAGGAGTGGGGAGATAGGGAGTAGGGGCAGAAGCAGAGCGACCCAGTCAGGTGCATCGGCCAACAGGCGGCGCGTGTGGCATAATAGGTGCGGTCTACCGGCTGTACCTTCCTCCGTTTGGCAACAGGGGCCAGCGGCAGCCGGTGAGACACCGTGTTGATACCGCCATAAGGGGCTGTCCAATCCAGCGGGACATCCGTTACAATACCAGCATCAAGGCGATCAACAGGATGGCAGTCACGCCTGCGTTAGTCAGAGAAAGGATCGGGACATGGCCGTCAGCCAGGAACGTTACGAGAAGATCGACAACGAGTTGCAGCGTGCAGCCGTCTATTTCGACCGGCTGGCCACCGAGGTGGACCCCGGCCTCGAAGCCAGCGCCGAACGCGCGGCCTGGGCCAAGGCGCGTGCCATCGCAGCGCACATCGAAGAACTGCGCTGGCTGCTGGCGCAGCAGGCCGCCTTGGGGCAGACAACCAACCCATAGCGACGAATAC